>NZ_VKDB01000010.1 GCF_007280555.1 Deinococcus detaillensis
AAGTCCACCGTGGAAACCGCCCGTCTGCGGGGTCAGGATCCCGTCGACGTCTTGATGTCCTTGCGCTGCTGACCTTCTACAAGCCGCTAATCAGATACATTAGTAAGATAGACGATCTAAGGAAATATCTACGGGGACTACAACTAGAGAATAGGGATCTATTTTACGAAAGGTTTGCTGAGTCCGTATTGAGTTCCAATTTTGGCATCGTTCACAAAACGAAATTGAGATATGTTCTCGGTAAAATGTCTCAATACGTAAATGAGAGTGCATATGGTAGCATAGGATCAGATTCAAAAATTTTTACATTTGTCAACACTGACGTTGAGATAGAACACATTCTCCCCATAAATCCAAGCAGCGTCGCTAGAAGAGAGTTTGGAGATACGAAGCGTATGGAACTTTATCAGCAGAAACTGGGTAATTTGGCACTAATTGAGAAGCCTATCAACGGTCACCTTGGCAATAAGCCATTCTCGAAGAAGAGACCAGTGTATACCGAATCTAAATTTCTCTTGACCAGAATACTTAGCGGTAATCACGATATTGGAAACACTCTTGTAACAAAAGCTCTCGCAGGTTTCAGTACTTTCGATACTTGGGATTCGGACTCTATAGATGAAAGGACAAACGAACTATTCGATTTGGCGAAAAAAGTATGGGAGATGGATTGATTTCTCGTATAATCTTCCTGTGTCCTAGTTCGTTCCTGATATTTGTAACGCTGGATAGTGCCTAGACTTCCAGCGCTAGCTTGTCGGTGTCGTTAAACAGCGGAATGCCCGCCGGATACTCGCCGTTGAAGCAGGCGAGGCACAATCCCGGCCCGCTGACGGCTTCCTTCAGCCCGCGCTCCGAGATGAAACACAGGCTGTCCGCGCCGATCAGCTCACGGATTTGCTCAATGCTGTGGGTACTGGCGACCAGCTCTTTGCGGGCGGCGGTGTCGATGCCGTAAAAGCAGGGGTGCTTGATCGGCGGGCTGCTCACCCGGAAGTGAACCTCGGTGGCTCCGGCCTCGCGCAGCAGATTGACGATCTGGCGGCTGGTGGTGCCGCGCACGATGGAGTCGTCAATCAGCACCACCCGCTTGCCGCGCACGGCGCTGGTGGGGGAGAGCTTCATCTTGACTTTCAGGTCCCGCGCTTCCTGGGTGGGCGCGAGGAAGGTGCGGCCCGCGTAGGGGTTTTTGTAGAGGCCGTAGTCAAAGGGAATACCGCTCTCGCGGGCGTAGCCAATCGCCGCGCCCATGCCCGAATCCGGCACCGGCACCACGATGTCGGCGTCCACCGGAAACTCGCGGGCGAGCTGCTCGCCCATGCGGATGCGGCTGGCGTGGGTGTCTACGCCGTCAAGTTGGCTGTCGCTGCGGGCAAAATAAATCCATTCGAACGAACAGGGCGTCGGGCGGGCCGGATGCACCATCAAGCTGTGCAGGCCGTTGTGATCGATCCAGACCAGTTCGCCGGGCAGTACGTCGCGCAGCAGCCTCGCCCCCACCGCGAACAGAGCGCACGGTTCGGAGGCGATCACGTAAGCGCCGATGCCTTCCGGGTGGTCGCGCTGGCCGATCACCAGAGGCCGCACGCCGTTGGGGTCGCGGAAGCCGATCAGGGCGGTGCGGCTCATCAGCACGCAGGCGTAGCCGCCTTCCAGTTGCTGCATGGCGGCGGCGGTGGCCTCGACCAGATCCATGTGCGATTCGCGGGCGATCAGGTTGAGCATCACCTCGGAGTCGTTGGTGGTGGCAAACAGAGCGCCTTCCATCAGCATCTGGTTGCGAACCTCACGGGCGTTCACGAAATTGCCGTTGTGCGCCAGCCCCAGAATGCCCTTGTTGGTGCGGGTGGTCAGCGGCTGGGCGTTGAAGCGCAGGTTGCTGCCGGTGGTCGAGTAGCGCACGTGCCCGATGCTGACGCGGGCATTGGCGAGTCGCACCGAATCCAGCCGCCGCTCGTCAAAAACTTGCGTGACCAGGCCCAGATCTTTCTCGACGTGGAATTTGTCGCCGTCGCTGACCGCGATGCCCGCCGCTTCCTGCCCCCGGTGCTGGAGGGCGAAGATGCCGAGATAGGTCATCCAGGCCAGGTCGAGCGGCTGAGGCGAGTACATGCCGAAGACGCCGCATTCGTCGTGGGGTTTGTCGTCGCCGTCGTAAAAGGCGAGTTCTGGGGAGTTATACAAAGTCATTCGTCAACTTTCCTTTGAGTGTTCTTCCCCAGAAATAAGGGTGACTCGGGCCAGACCAGAAAGCCCGCCACTCAGGCCAGCACAGCTTTCAGCGGATTTTCGTAGGCATCTCTCAAGTCAGAGAGGGTTGCGCTCAAGTTTACATTTTGCTCGGGGAGCAGAATGGTGACGCTCTCACCACCGCTGATGCCGAGGCGCACAAACGGCACGGCGAGTTCGGACAGCATCTCCTCAGCCTGAACTTGCTGCTCGGCACGGATCGCCACCACCACCCGGCTGTGTGCTTCGCCAAACAGCAGGGCGTCGGCGCGGGCTTCGGGGTGCTTGAGTTCGGCGTGCAGGCCAAGATTGCCAGCCATCGCCATTTCTGCCAAAGTCACGGCCAGCCCGCCCTCAGCACAGTCGTGGGCGGTGTCGGTCAGGCCCGCTCGAATCAGGGCCAGCACCCCGTCGATCACCTTTTGTTCCAGTGCCAAATTCAGTGGCGGCACCTGCCCCGCTTCCAAGCTGTGAATGGTTTCGAGGTATTGGCTGGCCCCGATAGAATCACCCAATTCGCCCAGCAGATACAGCATCTGCCCCTCGCCCTTCAGCCCCAGCGTGGCCCGCTGGCTGATGTCCGGCAGCACGCCCACCATGCCGATGGTCGGGGTGGGGTGGATGGCGACAGTGCGCTGTGTTCCATCTGGATTGGCTTCGACGTACTGGTTATACAGACTGACATTGCCGCCCGTGACCGGCGTATTCAGCGCCCGGCAAGCGTCGCCGATGCCCTGCACCGCCTGCTGCATCTGGTAATACACCTCGGGCCGGTGCGGGTTGCCGAAGTTGAGGTTGTCGGTGATCGCCAGCGGCGTGGCTCCCACGCAAGCCAGGTTGCGGGCGGCCTCGGCCACGGCGGCGGCGGCTCCCACATACGGATCAAGCTGCACAAAACGCGGATTGCAGTCGCTGGTGGCGGCCACGCCCATTGAGGAACCTTTGACGCGCATCACGGCGGCGTCGGCGGCTCCAGGCAGCACGACGGTATTGGTCATGACCTGCTGGTCGTAGCGCTCAAAAATTGGGCGCTTGCTGGCAATCGTGGGGTGCGAGAGCAGCTTGAGCAACACCTGCCCCAGATCGGTGGGCACCGGCACGCTGGTGAGGTCGCGTTCGCGGGCGGCTTTGATCGCTTCTGATTCCACGCCTTCGCGGGTGTATTTGGGCGCTTCGTTGAGCAGGGCCACCGGCAGGTCGCACACCACCTCGCCCTTCCACATCAGGCGGTAATTGTGGTGCTCTTCTACCTGCCCGATCTGCACCACGTCCAGTTCCCACTTGGCCAGCAGGTCATAGAGTTCCTGTTCGCGTCCCGGCACCGGCACCAGAATCATCCGCTCCTGCGACTCGGACAGGCACAGTTCCATCGGCACCATGCCGGTTTCGCGGGTGGGCACGTCGTCGAGGTTCATGGTGATGCCCAGGTTCGCCCGGTAAGCCATTTCGCAGGTCGAACTGACCAGACCCGCCGCGCCCATGTCCTGTACGCCCGCCACCACACCCGCCTCGATGGCCTCCAGCGTGGCTTCCAGCAGCAGTTTTTCCATAAAGGGGTCGCCCACCTGTACGGCGGGGCGGTCAGCTTGCGAGGCGTCACTTAAATCAGCCGAGGCGAACACCGCGCCGCCCAGCCCGTCGCGGCCCGTTTTGGAGCCGACGTAGACGATTACGTTGCCGACCTCGCCCATCGTGCCTTTTGCCAAATCTTCGTGGCGCAGCAGGCCGAGGGCCATCACGTTGACCAGCGGGTTTTCCTGGTAGCTGGGGTGAAAGGTGACCTCGCCGCCCACGGTGGGTACGCCAATGGCGTTGCCGTAGTGGGATATGCCTTCCACCACGCCGTTGACCAGAAACTTGGTGCGGGGGTTTTCGGGGTCGCCGAATCTGAGCGAATCCAGCACCGCGAAAGGCCGAGCGCCCATCGCGAAGATATCGCGCAGGATGCCGCCGACGCCCGTCGCCGCGCCCTGCACAGGTTCTACCGCTGAGGGGTGGTTGTGCGACTCCATCTTGAAGGCCACGCCCCAGCCCTCACCGATGTCCACCACGCCCGCGTTTTCGCCGGGGCCTTGTAGGACTTGCGGGCCAGTGGTGGGGAAGGCGGAAAAGAGGGGGCGCGAGTTTTTATAGCCGCAGTGCTCGCTCCACATCGCCCCGACGATGGCGGCTTCCAAGGCGTTAGGGTGGCGCTCCAGTTGAGAAACGAGCAGGTCGTACTCGCTGTCGGAGAGGCCGAAGGTGGCGGCGCGGGTGCGAAGGGAAGGGTTGGGGGTTTGGGTTTGGGTCATAAAAACTCCTAGCGGCAGAAATTGGGAATATATCAACCCAAGAAACCTTGAAATTCGGGACGACTTTTGTCCTTCATCATCTTTATGGATTGATGATACAAGTTTTGGTTCAGATTGATAATATTTTGCTCGTCTAAATCTACACTAGCCATTTTCTGGAACCATTGGGTCTGTGAAGCAATGAAGGCCAAAATTCTGGAAGATTTAAAGAACTCTTCGGCTAATGTCTCACCCAGAATATTTCCATCAGGAAAAATGGGTAGAATTACCCCGGAAAAATGCATGTATCTCTCTGAGTTTGTGCCGACGTTGTACAAATTTCTTCTAAATATTTCCATCATATGTACGCCATACGCTTGTAGCAATCTGGTACTACCAATAAGCTCTTCAAAATAATTTCTCATTGCCATTCCAGAAACCGACTTGTCTTCTTCCAAGTGGGTATAGATATAAGCTATCCATGCTACTCTGAAATGACTATAAATAGCTTCCTCGACCTCTTTTGAAGGTAGGGTAAAAAATTCTTTCATATTTATAATTGCGTTCGAAGCGAATAAATTGGCTGTAGAAAGCGTACCCCAGAGGATGATTTTTGTACGTGGCGAATCATCAGTTGCTGAGAAGGCCTCATCTTGTGCCAAAAAAAGAGAAAGTGGGGCATTGAAGAATGTTGCTTCGCGCGAAGTTGACTTTTGATTGGCCTGCTCCTGTTTGAACCATTCTTGCATGATATCTTTGTTTAGAATTCCTGCGCTTGCAATCACACCTATGGCATGCTCTATGCGGGCTTGAAATTCAACAGAGTTAACAAAAAACCTGCCGCCTAATGGCCTGTGGAATTCCAAGCTTTTTCTTAAAGAAATCACACTGCTCTCAATACAATAAAAGATGAGTGAATTGGAATCGTCTGTAAAATCTCTCAACTGGATACTAGCTTTCTCTACGTATTCGAGTCCACGAAAAACGAGTTTCGCTGGTTCTGGAGAGCTGGAACCTAGTCTCAAAAAGTAGTCATAATGTTCGCTCCCAAAGGTGTTGAATACAAACACCTTGGTAGAATCAGGTAGGCTGACTTCTTGGAGACCCGCATTTTGTGGATTGTTGGGATTCTCTTGACTTGTCACAAAAATAGCTTTGAGATTTTTCAAGAATGACATGTTGTCTCCGGCATCAGTTTCCCCCTAATTCTCCCAACTATTCATTGAACGTCAGGAACTTGATGGGTGTGGATTGGCGCAGGGCGAGGGCCGAAGCGAGGTGGGGGGCGTCCATCAGATTGGGAAAAGCAAGCTCAAGCCTTCTTCCCCAACTGCACTTGGCCCCGGTGATAGGCGATGTGCCGCAGGTGCATTCCCAGCGCGGCGAGGCGGGGGCGCTCGCCGTTCGGGGCGCTGGGCGAGAAGGCCATGCCGCTCAAATCGGTGTCGCTGGCCCCGCGCAGATAGACCACCGCCTGAGCGCCCACGCTGCCGAGTTGCGCCAGAATCGCCGCCTGATCAGCGTCTTCTTTGACAGGGGCAATTCCGTTCAAGTTTTGCGCCCAGGCCTGATCCTCCCAGCCCAAATAGTTGTAAGTGGGCGTTTTGTCCTCCATCATCGTCAGCCGCAGCCAGTCGGCAATGTGCAGCGCGTGCCAAGCCGGAGAGTGGCCGAGGCGAGCCGTGCTGAACATTTCAGCGGGCACGCTTTCCAAGGCGGCGCGAAAGGCGCTGAGCTCTATATCGTACTGATCGGCCAAAAAGTCTGGGAGGGTGCTCATTTGACCAGCACCGCTTTGAGACTGTGAAACAACCCCTGACCGTCCTCGCTGCCCAAAAGTGCTTCCACCGCCCGCTCGGGGTGCGGCATCATCCCCAGCACGTTGCCTTTTTCGCTGATGATTCCGGCGATGTCGTTCAGCGAGCCGTTGGGGTTGTCCAAGTAACGGAAGATGACCCGGCCTTCACTCTCCAGCCGCTCGATGGTGCCCGCGTCGGCGTAATAGTTGCCCTCACCGTGCGCGATGGGCATTTCTAAGGTCTGGCCCGGTGCATACGCCGAGGTGAAGGCGGTCTGGTTGTTATTTACCTGCAGGTGCACCGGTTTGCACAGAAAATGCAGATCGCGGTTGCGGCTGAGCGCTCCGGGCAGCAGTCCCGATTCGGTCAGCACCTGAAAGCCGTTGCAGATCCCCAGCACGTAGCCGCCGCGTTCGGCGTGCGCCTTGACGGCCCCCATGATCGGGCTGCGGGCAGCCACCGCGCCGCTGCGGAGGTGGTCGCCGTAGCTAAAGCCGCCGGGCAAAATCACCAGATCGGTGCCGCTGGGAAGGCCTTCTTCGGTGTGCCACACGAAACGGGCAGACGGATCGAGATTCATCTGAGCGGCGTGGAGCGCGTCGGCGTCGCAGTTGGAGCCGGGAAACTGAATCACGGCGGTTCTCATAGTAAATACCTCATAAGCGCTGCAACTCCTTCACGGTGCGCCCGCTCACGACGTTGCCGGTGTTGAGGGTGCTGGCTGGTTCAAACATCATGATCCAGGTTTCTTCCGTCTGGGCCACGGGCAAATGCTCCACGCCGCGCGGCACGACGATCAGTTCGCCTTCCTTGACGATCCGCTCGCCGTCTCTGAAGTTGAGTTGCAGCACACCTTTGATTACCATGAACAGCTCGTCTTCGTGCTCGTGGGCGTGCCACTCGAATTCGCCGCTGATGCGGGCAACTTTGACTTGCTGGCCGTTGAGGTCGGCCACCACTCTGGGCGACCAGTGCTCAGTGAACAGCCCGAACTTCTCATGCAAGTTGACAGTCTGGGGTAGTGTCGCGGCGGGCGTGCTCACGCTGGCTCCAGCGCCGCTTCTTCCAGCTCCCAGCGCACATTTTCCATCACCGGATTGCTCAGCACGTTTTCTGCCATGTCTTTTAAGCGGCTTTCCACCTCGCCGCGCTCGCCTTCGAGTTGCAGCTCAATGTATTTGCCGACCCGCACGCCGCTGACCTGCTGACCGAGGTGCGAGAGCGAGCGCTCAACCGTGCGCCCCTGCGGATCAAGGATGCTGGGCTTGAGAGTGACAAAGACTTTGGCTTGGTAGGTTTTGGTTTGATCTTGAGGCATGGAATTCCTTTGAAATGGGCGTGTGGCTTGCGACTTGTAAAAGAGAATGACGGGCCTGTTGCTCACGGCTCAGAGCTTTAACTCAGCACCCGCCGCAGCATCTCGCCATACGCTTCCTCGACCCCGCCCAGATCGCGCCGGAAGCGGTCTTTGTCCATCTTCTCGTTCGTCTCGGCGTCCCAGAAGCGGCAGGTGTCGGGGCTGATCTCGTCGGCCAGCACGATCTGACCGCTGGGCAACTTACCGAACTCCAGCTTGAAATCAATCAAGCGGACGCCGCGTTCCAAGAAAAACGGCGTCAAGAACGCGTTGACTTGCAGCGTCAATTCACGGATACGGGCCATGTCGCCCTCACTGGCCCACCCCAGCGCCACGGCGGTATCGGTGTTGATCAGCGGGTCGCCCAGCGCGTCGGATTTGTAGCAGTATTCCACCACGGGGCGCGAGAGCGGCGTGCCTTCCTCCAGTCCCAGCTTCTTGGCAAAACTGCCCGCCGCGACGTTGCGCGTAATCACTTCCACCGGCACAATCGTCACCGCCTTGACCAGTTGCTCTGTGTCGCTGAGCTTGGCGACAAAGTGGGTGGGAATACCCGCGCCTTCCAATTTCGGATACAGCGCGGCGGCGATAGCGTTGTTGGTGGCTCCTTTGCCCGCCCAACTGCCGCGCTTCTGGGCGTTGAAGGCGGTGGCCTCGTCTTTGTATTCCACCAAATACTGCTCGGGGTCGGCGGTGGCGTAGACCCGCTTGGCCTTGCCTTCGTACTTGAGTTCAGCTTTGGTGGAGGGATGCTGGTCGGGCTGGGTCATGGACGCTCCTGTCAGGACTGTGAATAAAAAACTTTGACTTCAAACTTGCGCCGGAAAATGGGAGCAGCGAGCGCTTCCGACTGGGGAAAGAGGCTCGCTGTATTGGCTGCTGAAGATACTGAATTGTTCGGGACGTTGCTGAATTGAAAACCTCTCAAGCCACTTTTTCAGGCTGGCGAGACGGGGGCCGCTGGAATAAAGGAAGAGCCGAACCAACACCGCTTCGGTATCCAGAGCAAAGCTTAACACCCGCGCGGCGGCTGCAGACGGCCTTGGGCGAGTCGGAGCCTTTATACTGGCGGTGCTTATGGCCTGCTCACCCGATTTTACCCCTCCCACTGCGCCGAAAGCGGACGTGTCGTCTGCCGATTTGGCCGCGCCTGCTTGGGTGGTGGCCGCGCTTTACCAGTTCAAAGCGGTGGAGAATCCCAGCGAATGGCGTCAGCACCTGCTTGGAGTGCTGGAGCCGCTGGGCCTGTGCGGCACGCTGCTGATTGCTCCCGAAGGCGTCAACGGCACGCTGGCCGGAACCCGTCAGGCCGTGACCCAGTTGCGAACCGAGTTGGCCAAGCTTGGCTTTGACGATTTGGAATACAAAGAATCGCTCAGTCAGCACAGGCCCTTTCGCTGCCTTAAGGTGCGTCTCAAGCGCGAAATCGTGACGCTGGGCTTCTACGTTGCGCCGCGTCAGCGGGTGGGCCGCTACGTAGAAGCCCAGGACTGGAACGCCCTGATGGCTGACCCCGACGTGCTGCTGATCGACACCCGCAACACCTACGAAATCAAAGCCGGAACGTTTGAGGGCGCAATTGATCCGCAGCTCAGCAGCTTCGGCGAGTTCCCGGCCTGGGCAGGGCAACACCTTGCCGGACAAGAGGGGCGCAAAATCGCCATGTTCTGCACTGGCGGCATTCGCTGCGAAAAGTCCACCAGTCTGCTGCTGGAACTCGGCTTTGAAGACGTTTATCACCTGAGGGGCGGCATTCTGAGTTACCTCGAACACGTTCCGGAGACAGAGAGCCGCTGGAACGGCGAGTGCTTTGTCTTTGACGAACGGGTCACCGTCGGGCACGGCCTCAAGGTCGGGGCGGGGGAGATGTGCCAGAGCTGCGGCTGGCCGCTGACGCCCCTTGACGCCCAGCACGCCGAGTTTGAGCGCGGGGTGAGCTGCCAGCACTGCTTTAAGCGCACCACTGAGCCGCAAAAAGCCAGCTTCCGGGAGCGTCAGCAGTGGTACGAGCGCCGAGCCGACGAAAACGGAGCAGTTGAAAGGCAGCCGTGAGACCAGGGGCACTACACTGAAGGTATGGTTTCTCTCTCTAATGCCTCACTTTTACTGGTCGTTGACCTGATCGACGAAGACACCGGCCTCGCCGAAGTGGAAGACGATCAGGGGCGCACCTACGCTTTTCCCGCCGCCTGGTTGCCCGAAGTTGCTGACGGCCAGGCCTACCGCGCGGTGGTGTCTGAGAGCGGCCTGACGTTCGTCGCCGAAGCGGGCGGCGCGGCGCTCTTACGCGAAAAAAGCAAGCAGACTTTGCTGGACTTCAGTGATGACTTCAGCGCCGAAAACCCTGACGCTGAAGACTCGACTGTCCCATCGGAACGGCCATGAGCGAAGTCGTCGTGATTCCCGATTTGCACGGGCGGCTCGATCTCCTCAGGGCCGCCGTGCGCGAATTTCCTGAGGCTCACTTTTTATCGCTGGGCGACGCTATAGATAGGGGGCCGCAGAGCTTGGCCACCGTGGATGAGCTGCTCAGGCTTCACGAGCAGGGCCGCGTCACCCTCCTGATGGGCAACCACGAGCGGATGGCCCAAGAGGGTCTGCGCTGGTACACCCAGTACACCGGCACGCACGACATGGGCAATTACCGCAAGGCCATGGAAGGCTACCAGTGGTGGATGCAGGCGGGTGGCGACACCATCCGCAAAGAAATGCCCAGCTACGCCGCCGAGTTTGGCGGCCCCACCTCGCTGACCCTCGAAAAGTTCCCGCCGAATCTGGCCCGCTACCTCGACTTGCTCAAGCGGGTGGTGTACGTCACCGCTGACGGCATCATCCATGATCAGGTGCCGGACGAACCGAGCGTCTTGGTGGCCCACGCCAGCCCGCCGGTCAGCCACCCGCAGTACCCCAACCCCGAGTCGGCGGCGCTGTGGCTGCGCCCTTTTGAAGGCCCGTTTGCGCTGCCGCCGCAGGTGGTCTACAGCGTTCACGGCCACACCCCCGTGCGCGTGCCCACCCGCATGGGCCGCCACCTCTACCTCGACATGGGCGCTTACGAAACGGGGCGGCTGGCGCTGCTTCCGCTGCAAGTCCACCAGGTCAAAGCGGTGACGGTGCTCAGCGGGCGCGGCGATCCGCTGCGGGCCAGCCGTTATCCGGCTTTCGGTGAAGCGCTGCCGACCCGCGTCGTGACGCTGGACAATGCGCCCACACGGCGCTGAGGAAAAGAGTGAGGGGACGGATTGCCGCTTCCCTTTGCGGTATGCTGGCAAGCCATGAAGCTCAGGCCGCCCCCCATCACCCGCCACCTGTGGCTCGGCCTGGGGTTTATCTTCACTGCTGTGGGCCTTGTCGGCACCGTCTTGCCGCTGCTGCCCGGCACCGGATTTCTGGTGCTGGCGGCCTGGTGTTTTTCGCGCAGCAGCCCCAAGTTTGAAGCGTGGCTGCTCGATTTGCCGCTGGCCGGTCAACTCATCCGCGATTACCGTGACGGCTTGGGCATGCCGCTGCGGGCTAAAATCGTGGCTTGCCTCAGCATCCTGCTGGCGGTGAGCCTGAGTCTGGGACGCATTCCGGTGCTGGTCGGTCAGGTGACTTGGGTGCTGATTGGCCTTTTCGGCATGTGGTACATCATCTGGCGGGTGCCGCTGCGGCGCGTGCCCTGATCATTTTCCTCACAGCACCGCTTCCATTCCCGACAAGCACTCCTGAGCAATGGCGCGGGCCAGCGGATCGCGGGTCGAGCGGGCGTAACTGACGCCAAGGTGCAGGTGCTCGTCGGCGGCGTCTGCGCCGATGATGGCCAGCGTTTGAAAAAAAGCCAGATGCACGTGAGAAAGCAGCACGTCGCGGGTGCGCTCCGGCGGCAGTACCCTCAAGGTCCCGAGCGCTTCGCTGAGCAGCTCCAGAGCCGCCTTGCTCTCACCTTCAATGGCCGCTTCCCGCCCCAATTGCAAGGAACGGGCTGCACTGAGATAAGCCGGACGCATGCTCGGCAGTCTAGCGCGGCCTGATGAAGTTGACACCGTATTGGCCGAACGTAAGATTTGCGTGAGGAGGTACGCGTTACCTTTGCCTCGGCATGAACAGTACGGTCACGATTTCTCTCCTGAGCAGTTTGACCCTTTTTCTGGGCTTGACCGCCTTGGCCCGTTGGCGGGTTTTGGGCCGCCGCCGTAACCTTGTCGGCGCAGCGTTGGCGCTGATCGGGGTGCTGGGCGCAGGCTGGCTGATGTTCAACGGCGCTGCCAACCTCGCGGTTCCCGCCGCCCTGATCGGCGTACTGGGCTACTTTTTTGGGCATGTCACCACGCCGCGCCCCACCGATCCTTCAAAAAGTAGCCCCTCGTCTCAACTTCCCTGAGGTTTGACGTTATTTCTGGAGTTTAAGCCATGCTCTCGACACCCCTCCTCGTTCTTCTGACTCTGGCAGGAATCACCGCGACCTTCACGAGCGGTTATCTGATCTTTTGACGCATCACATTCGGCCCAGACAGCCGCATTGATCCGGGGCTGATTCTCTGGCCGTTTATGGCAGTGGTTCTGGGAGACGTTGGAGCCGGTGCACTTCTTTTTGTCGTTCAAGCGCTGCTGTGGATGCCGATCAGTGTATTCGCCGCCGGTTATGTGGGCGTACAACTGGCTTTGCTGCGCCGCCGCTCCCGGCCCGGCTGAGCCTCAGCCCTCGGCCAGCCGCAGCCAGGGCCAGCGCCGCTGATAATCCGCCACTTTCGCCGCGTAGAGTTCGGGCGTGTGGTTGAGCGGATTGGGCCGCAAAATCCCCGCGCTGAGGTCGTCAAAGCCGTAGGGAGCGTACACTCCGCCTTCCGCGTCCATGCCCACGCAAGTGCAAAGCACCAAAAACTGCTTGATGCCCTCTCTTGCACTGCTAATGGGTGGGCGCGGGTGGCCGTACTTATCGCCAAACCACAGATGCACGCGGGCTTGGTTGCGTACTTCGATCAGCACGCCCAAGTCGGCATACAGCGCCTCGGCGCGGCGAATTACGGCGTCCTCGGCTTCGTAGCTGGTGTCTTCATCCCAGTAGAAGATGTCGTAATCGCGCAGCCCCTCGGCGGGCGGGCGGTTTGAGCGCACATTCCAAACCGTTTGAAACAGGCAGCCCGCCACCAAAAAGAGCTGCGGCACCGCCAACTCGCCCAGCCGCTCCAGTAGAGCGGCGTTGACCGGGTTGCTTAGCGCCGCCGCCTTAAATTCGGCCTCACCCATGTGAGTCGGGTTCATGCCGGTTGAGTTTAGCGTCTGGGTGGCCCGCGCCGTTCGCCGCCTTCGCGGGGCGCTCGGGCCTCACGCGGAGCAATTTTGCCTTCGAGTTCGGGGCGGATCAAATCGATCTTGCCCCGGTCGTCGATGCTCACGATCTTGACCCGCAATTTGTCGCCCACGTTCAGCGCGTCCTCGACGGCATTGATGCGCTCCTCGCTGATCTGCGAGATGTGCAGCATCCCGTCCTGGCCTGCGAATAAGTTGACGAACGCTCCGAACGGCGCGGTCTTGACTACGGTGCCGTCGAATTCCTCGCCGACTTTGGCGCTGCGGGTCACGGCCTCTATCTTTTCCTGCACCGCTTTGGCCGCTGCGCCGTCGCTGCTGAAAATGCGAATGGTGCCGTCTTCCTCGATGGTGACTTGTGCGCCCATCGCTTCGAGTTCGCGCACCTGTTTGCCGCCCGGCCCGATGACTTTGCCGATGAGTTCAGGATTGATCTTGATGCTGATGATGCGCGGCGCGGTGGGTGAGAGTTCGGGGCGTGGCGCCGCCAGCACTTCGGCCATCTTGCCCAGGATGTGCAGGCGGGCGTCTTTGGCCTGACTCAGCGCCTCACGCATGATCTGCGGGGTGATGCCCTGAATCTTGATGTCCATTTGTAAAGCGGTCACGCCCTGAGCGCTGCCGCAAACCTTGAAATCCATATCCCCCAGCGCGTCTTCCGAGCCGAGGATGTCGGTCAAGATCTTGTAGTTGCCGTCTTCCATGACCAAACCCATCGCCACGCCCGCCACCGGAGCGCTGATCGGCACGCCCGCGTCCATCAGCGCTAAGGTGCCCGCGCAGACGGTGGCCATGCTGCTGGAGCCGTTGCTTTCCAGCACCTCGCCCACCAAGCGGATCACGTAGGGGAAGGTCTCGAAACTGGGCAGCACCGCCCGAATGGCCCGCTTGGCGAGGTTGCCGTGGCCGATCTCGCGCCGCGACTGTCCGCCCATCCGCTTGACTTCGCCAGTGGAGTACGGCGGGAAGTTGTAGTGCAGCATGAACTTGTCGCCGGTTTCGGGAGTCAGATCATCAATGAGAATCTCGTCGCGCTCGGTGCCGAGGGTGGCCACGCCCAAGACTTGCGTTTCACCGCGTGTAAAAATAGCCGAGCCGTGAGCGCGGGGGAGAGGACGGGCCTCGATCCAGATGGGCCGGACGGTGCGGGTATTGCGTCCGTCGGCGCGGAGGTCTTCTTCCAGAATCAGGCGGCGGAGTTCCTGCTTTTCGACTTTGTAAAAGGCGTTTTTGAGGGCGGTAACCAGCGTGGCGGCTCCCTCAGCGGTGGCGTCGGGCACGCGGGCAGCGATCAGGCCATCTCGCAGCGCCTTGATCTTGGTGCCGCGCTCTTTTTTGCCGTTGGTCAGCAGGGCGTCGCGCAGGCCAGCGGCTTTGGCGTCGGCGGCCAGCGCGGGCAGCATCTCAGCGGCGGGGTCGGCGTCGGCGGTGAAGCTGAACTTCTCCTGACCCAGTTCGGTTCGCATCTGCTCGATCAGCGCAATCACCGGCTGCATCTGGGCGTGGGCGAACTCGATGGCCGACACCAGCACGTCCTCGTCCACGGTTTTTGCTCCGGCTTCGACCATCAAAATGGCGTCTTTGGTTCCGGCCACTACCAAGTCCATCGGGCTGTGCTCGAGCTGGCTGAGCGTCGGGTTGATGACGAACTGGCCGTCGATCTGTCCGACCCGCACGCAGGCGGTGGGGCCTTCCCAGGGAATATCCGAGATGCTCAGTGCCGCAGAAGCGCCGATTGGCCCCAGCACATCGGGGGTATTTTCACCGTCTGCCGAGATCACCGTGATGATGACTTGGGTCTCCTGGCGGTAGTTTTTGGGAAACAGCGGGCGAATCTGGCGGTCAGTGATGCGGGCCGACAAAATGGCTTTCTCGCCGGGCCGACCTTCGCGGCGGTGAAACGAGCCGGGAATCTTGCCCACGGCGTAGTGGCGCTCTTCAAATTCCACCGTCAGCGGCAAAAAGTCCAGCGTGCTGCGCTCGTCTCTGGCCTGCGCCGTGACCAGCAAGATGGTGTCGCCGTAGCGCACAGTGACCGAGCCGCTGACCAATTTGGCGAGCTTGCCGGTTTCAATGCTCAGTTCTTTGTCGCCGAGCATGGTGGTAAATGTTCTGGGGGTTTTAGAAGTCATTGCTTTAAGTCTAGCGCGGTGAGACTGGAAAAATGAGACGCTGAACGGGGAATAAAAAAAGCCGCCCCTCACTGCGGAGAAGCGGCTTAAAGATGCAGAACGTTTTAGTGCCCGTCGCCGTCGGTGCTTTCGCGTTTGCCTTCGTTGTAGTTGGCGTGCGCTTCGGCGTTGTGGACTTCAGCTTTGGCCCGGTCTTCCATGGCCTTGGCTTTGTCACCGGCGTTGTCCAAGGTGCTTCCACCTACGTGGCTGGCAGCTTCATGTCCGGCGGCGCGTAAACGGTCAGCGCCCTCGTTGACTTTGGCCTTGGCGGAATCTAAAAAGTTCTCGGCGGCAGATTTATCATCACTCATCGTTGAGTACCTCCTGCGAAGTTGGATTCCCTAAAATTTGGGTGATCTTCACTTTGCCACTCGGCGCTCCCGTTCGTATGAGGGGGCCGTAAGGACAGCTTGAACAAGCGGGGGACGGCCGCAGACTGCGCTAAGGTGGGGAGCGATATGACACAAAATACACACGTAAAGCGGCCCACCCAAGGCGAGAAGATTTCGATGCAAGGCGGAAAACTGATCGTACCCGATCAGCCGATCATTCCCTTCGTGGAAGGCGACGGCACCGGCCCCGACATCTGGCGGGCCAGCGTGCGGGTGCTGGACGCCGCCGTAGAGAAGGCTTACGGCGCTCAGCGCAAGATCGAGTGGATGGAAGTCTACGCCGGAGAAAAAGCCGTTAACACTTACGGTGAAGGCGTCTGGCTTCCCGAAGAAACGCTAGAGATGTTCCGCGAATATCTGTTCGGCATCAAAGGCCCATTGACCACGCCGGTGGGCGGCGGCATTCGCAGCATCAACGTGGCGCTGCGCCAGGAACTCGACCTCTACGCCTGCGTGCGCCCCGTTCAGTACTTCAAAGGCGTGCCCAGCCCGGTCAAGCGCCCCGAAGACGTGGACATGATCATCTTCCGCGAGAACACCGAGGACATCTACGCCGGTATCGAGTACAAAGACGGCACCCCTGAGCGCGACAAGCTCCTCAAATTCCTGCTCGAAGAAATGGGCGTCACCGCCATCCGCTTCCCCGACACGGTGGGCCTCGGCATCAAGCCGGTGTCGCGTGAAGGCACTGAGCGCCTCGTTCGCGCCGCCATCCAGTACGCCATTGACAACGACAAAAAGAGCGTGGCGCTGGTTCACAAGGGCAACATCATGAAGTTCACTGAGGGAGCCTTCCGCGATTGGGGCTACGACCTCGCCAAGCGCGAATTTGGCGGCGTGGAAATCGACGGTGGGCCTTGGCAGAAATTGCCCGGCGGCATCATCATCAAAGACGTGATCGCTGACAACTTTCTCCAGCAGATTTTGCTGCGCCCCACTGACTATGACGTGATTGCCACCCTGAACCTCAACGGCGATTACCTCAGTGACGCGCTGGCCGCGCAGGTCGGCGGCATCGGCATCGCGCCGGGAGCCAACATCAATTACGAAACCGGCCACGCCATCTTCGAGGCGACTCACGGCACCGCGCCCAAGTACGCCGGAAAAGACGTCATCAACCCCAGCTCAGTGATCTTGTCGGGCGAAATGATGCTGCGCTACATGGGCTGGACCGAAGCCGCTGACTTGATTCTCAACTCGCTGACCAAAACCATCGGTGAGAAGACCGTGACCTACGACTTTGCCCGCAACCTGGAAGGCGCGAACGAAGTCAAGACCAGCGCCTTTGCCGACGCTTTGATCGCCAATATGTAAGTTTCTGAATCCCAAGAAAGCCGGGGCCAAGCGCTCCGGCTTTCTTGTTGCTTGAGTGTGTAGTCAAGGCTTGTCCTCAGCTTGGGTTCGCCGTAAGGTGTGCGGCGTGAAAGCCGCCGAGTCACCAGACAAGCACCCGCTGGACAACCCGGTTTGGCACGCCCTGACCGGGCCGCAAAAAGGTTTTGCCCTTCAAGCTGGCCCGATGCGCTGGTATCCGCCGGACGTCGCGCCCTTCTGCGCTTTTGAGGAGCGCAATGAAGCGGCGCTCGAACTGGCTTTGGCCGATCCGCAGCTGGCTTCTCGTTCCGTGGTGCTGTTCCGGCCCCAGCTTGAACCGGCCCCTCTCGGTTGGACGCTGACGCATCACAGCAGCGCCGTGCAGATGATCTGCCCCGACGATTCACGCTTGATCAGTCCTGACATTCAGACCGCCACACTCACCTCCGCCGATGTCCCCGACATCTTGGCGCTGGTCAAGCTGACTAAGCCCGGCCCGTTTAGATCGCGCACCACCGAGCTGGGGGAGTATTTCGGCGTGCGGGAAGCGGGGCAACTGGTGGCGCTGAGCGGCGAACGGCTGCGGCTGGGCGGCTTTACTGAGGTCAGCGCGGTGTCGACCCACCCCGACTGGCGCGGGCGCGGCTTTGCGGGCGCGTTGGTCAGTCAGGTGGCCCGCAAAGCCTTCAGCGAAGGTCAAACGCCGTTTTTGCATGTGATGGAAGGCAACGCCGGAGCCATCCGCCTGTATCAGTCGCTGGGCTTCGTGGAACGCGCCCGCATTCACCTGTCGGTGTGGGCCGCTCTAAACTAGCGCCATGATTTTGCCGATTCCCACCCAGCCGCTGTATTACGCTTCTCCCAGCCAACTGCACTTCAGCGCCCTCGTCACCGAAGTGAAGGGGCAGCAGGTGGCCCTGTCTGCCACCGCATTTTACCCCGAAGGCGGCGGGCAAAATGCCGACACCGGCTGGCTGGCGTGGAACGGCGGCGAAGCGCAGATTCTGGACACCCAGAAAGACAAAGCCGACAAAACCAGCGGCGTGATTTGGCACACCTTCAGCGGAGATACGCCGCCGGTCGGCGCGGAAGTGCGCGGCGAGGTGGACGCCCAGTCGCGCTGGCGCAGTATGCAGCGCCACAGCGCCGAGCATCTGCTGGCGCAGGCGTTTTTTCGGCTCGATCTCAGCTTCGCAGTGGCGGCGGTCAGCATGCGGAGCGCCGAATGCACCATCGATTTGCAGGGCCAGCCCACCGAAACCGACGCACGGGCAGCTGAAACGCTGCTGCGAGAAACGTTGGGCCGACGCCAACTCCAGCTGCGCAATATCGAAGTGCCGGAAGCCGAACTGGGGGACTATCCGCTGCGCCGCACCACTAAAGTGAGTGGCAAAGTGCGCCTGGTCATCTTTGAAGACGCTCCCCTTGAGGGCGAAGTGGGTCAGTTTTTTGACGTGAGCGCTTGCGGCGGCCTGCATGTGCCCTGGGCGGCGATGGCCTTGCCGGTGGCGATCTTGCGAACCGAGCGCATCAAAGGTGACCTGACCCGCGTGGTGTTCGTGGCGGGCGAGGAAGCCGCCGAATTTCTGGGCCGCACCTACCAAGCGTCTAAGGCGTTGGCTGCTACCTTCAGTGCTGGCCCGAGTGATCTCACCGACCGAGTGGAAGCGCTGCGCCGCGCCGCTCAGGAGCAAAGTGTTCAGCTCGCCGCCGCGCAAACGGCCTTGATCGGCCATGACGTTGCCGCTGCGCCCGCTGAGCAAATTGGAGCTGTGATTTTGCGCGTTTTGAACATCACCGATCCGGCCCTGATTCCAATGGCGCTGAGCGCCACCCCCAGCGGTGAAGTCCTGTTGGTGACAACGCCAAGTGGAAGAGTAGGCCTCGGCAGCGCTTCTGGCGTCCACGTGGGCGAGCTGCTGCGCTCAGCTTTTGTCAAAGTCGGCGGCAAGGGCGGAGGCAAACCCGGAGCCGCTCAGGGCCAGACCGAAAACGTGGCGGGCGTGGTGGCAGCGGTGCGGGAGCTGCTGAGCCAAGCGTAAGGTGGTGGCCCAGTGACGGCGGCTCAGTAGCAGCAGTTCAGCGCTTATTCAGCGTGGCGGCAGCCGAACCGTGTTGAGCATGTACTGACCGAGCGCCCGAATCGCGCTGTAAAACTCATCAAACTCCACCGGCTTGACGATGTAACTGCTGGCGTGGCTCTGGTAACTCCGCATGATGTCTTCCTCGGCCTGCGAGGTGGTCAGCACCACCACCGGAATAGTTCGCAGGTCAGGGTCGGCTTTAAGTTCGGCCAGCACTTCGAGGCCGTTTTTGCGCGGCATATTGATGTCCAGCAAAATCACGTCGGGGCGCGGCATGTCGGCGTAGTGCTGCTCACGGCGCAGCATTTGCAAAGCCTCCACGCCGTCGCGGGCGACATGCAGCTCGGTGGGCAGTTGCGCTTCCCAGAAGGCTTCCTGAGTCAGCAGCACGTCCGGTTCGTTGTCCTCAACCAGTAAAATTTGAATGGGAGTAGTATGAGGAGGCATCTTCACACAGTCTAAAGGTTTTAAGCTTCCCGTAGTGAAGGGCTTACTCACGGGGTCGCCCCACCTTGAAATGGCAGAGAGCGCAAAGCCAGTTGAAGCGGCGCAGCACGGTAAGCACCGGCGAGGGCGGCGATCTCAAGGCCGCGTGAACTGGGCTGCGGTTCGGCATGGACGCCCGCTTTTCCCGTCAGGCCCAAGCTGTAGAGCGTGCCCAAGATTTCTGGGCGGCACGACAAATCAACGCCGCTGGCTTGCCAGTGATCCAGCGTTTGGCGCAGTCTGGCGGCCACCAGATACGGCGCGGCCAGCGGGTCGAGCAAAAAGCGAATCTGCTCTTGCTGGCCGGCGGGCAAAGGGAGGAAGCCGCTACGGGCCACTTCCTGCAAGGTGCCGAGCTTCATCTGGGCTAGCCCCAGGCTGTGGGTGGTCAGCGGGCGGCGGGTCAGCCACGCGGCGAAGCGTTGCAGGCGGCCTGCTGGGCGCGGCGGCAGCGCCACCAGCACCTTCATCAAGGCGTTTTGCAGGGTGTCGGCCATGTCCCAGCGGGCGGCTTCATCCGCCAAAATGGCATCGATCAGTCCGGCGTCCACCTGGAAGCGGATAGCGGCCCGCTGAACCGCGTTGGCCGTGTCATGGCGAGGGGCCTGAAGGTTGAGCGCGGCAGTGGTCATGGCCTTAGCTTGCCGCTGTCCCGTTCAGATTGCGTCATTCAAAAGCCAAGATTTGGTGCAGGCTCCCAGGCTCCGTGAGCAGAGCCAGCGCCCCGTTTTGACCGAGGTTTGAGCGCCGCAAATAATAGTGAGCCTGACCAGTTAAACTGAGCCTCAGATCAACCTTGAACGCTTTGAATCCGGCCGGAATGATCGCTGGCCCGTGCCGCATAGTCATTCGGCTTCTCTGAGTGCCAGTCGTTGGGGAGAAAAATATGCCGTTGCTGCTTAGCCACTTCAGGTCTTCGGATCACCGCGTATGACGCCCACCCGCAGCATTCCCGGTCTGCTCTCGGTTCTCTGGCGGCTGCCGTGGTTGCGGCTGCTCGTTTACTTGGCGCTGGTGGCGCTGGTCGTGGTGCTGGCGCGGCTGCTCGCCAGCGTCGTCGTGACGGCCCTGATCGCTTACGCCCTGGCGTTTGTGGTGCATCCGGTGCTGGCGTGGCTGGAAAAGCGCAGAGTCAAACGGACGCTCGGTGTGCTGCTGGTGGTGGTCTTTTTGCTGTCGGTGGTTTCGCTGCTGTCTTGGACGGTGCTTTCGCAGGTGGTCAGTCTCATCGGTGAGTTGCCGGCGCTGGCGGCCCGCCTGCCCGACTTGATCGGCGGGCTGCTCAAGCGCCTGAGCAGCGTGCCGGGCCTGGAAAGCGCTCAGAAGCAGTTCTCTGTGTTCCTGACCCAAGAAGCCCAGCAGCTCAGAAACAACTTGGGGCCGACCTTCCAGCGCCTGCTGACTTCGGGCGGCACCGTGCTGGGCGGGGTGGTCAGCGTGGTGGGTTGGCTCGGCCAAGGCGTGCTGGTGCTGATTTTGAGCGTTTATTTCATGCTCGATTACGAGCGGGTGGGTCACGGATTTCTGCGCATCTTGCCGCTGGCGTGGCAGCCCACTGCCCTTCAGCTCTCGGAAGACGTGGCGCTGGCGTTTGGCGGCTACCTGCGCGGCCAGCTCCTGATCGGCCTGGCGGTGGGCGCACTGGTGGCGCTGGGCCTGATCCTTCTGGGCATTCCCAACGCCCTGGCCATCGGCCTGCTGGCGGCGGTGCTGGACATCGTGCCGTATCTGGGGCCGGTGGTTTCGGCGCTGCCCGCCGTGCTGCTGGCCCTGCCCAGCGGCTGGGTCACGGTGCTGCTGGTGGTGGGGGTGTTTATCGTCGCCAATCAGATCGAGGGAAACCTCTTGTCGCCGTTCATCATGGGCAAGACCACCAATCTCAGCCCGGCGGCGGTGCTGCTGGCCATTTTGGCGGGGCTGACGCTCGGGGGCTTGGTCGGCGCGGTGCTGGCCATTCCCACTGTGACGCTGCTGTGGCGCTGGACTCTGCGTTACTGGCTGCCCAGCGCGGCTTACAACTCGCCCCCCAAAGCCTGAGTGCTAGGCCCGCCGCTGGCCTGTCTGTCGGCTGTGCTAGCCTCGCCTGCATGACGGGTGAAGGCATGATTGTAGTGAAAGTGGGCGGCAGCGCCGGAATTGATTACGGCGCGGTGTGCGCCGATATCGCCAACCTCTGGAAGAGTGGGCAAAAGCTGGTGCTGGTTCACGGCGGCAGCGGCGAGACCAACCGCGTGGCCGAGGCGCTGGGCCACCCGCCCAAGTTCGTGACCAGTCCCAGCGGTTACACCTCGCGCTTCACCGACCGCCAAACGCTTGAAATCTTCGAGATGGTTTACTGCGGCAAGATTAACAAAGGCATCGTGGAGAGGTTGCAGCGCCTCGGCGTCAACGCGGTGGGCCTCAGCGGCTTGGACGGGCGGATTTTTGAAGGCAAGCATAAGGACAGCGTGCGCTCGGTGGAGGGCGGCAAAGTCAAAGTTTTGCGCGGCGACCACACCGGCACGGTGGAAAAAGTCAACACCGGGCTGATTGAACTGCTGCTGGGTGCCGGTTATTTGCCCGTTCTAACTCCGCCCGCTGTCAGCTATGAAGGCGTGGCCATCAACGTGGACGGCGACCGGGCGGCGGCGGCACTGGCGGTGGCTCTCAAAGCGTCGACGATGCTGCTGCTCTCCAACGTGCCGGGCCTGCTACGCGATTATCCCGACGAGGCCAGTTTGATCCGCACCATTGCGGCCAGTGACGTGGAGTCGTACCTCGAATTTGCCCAAGACCGCATGAAAAAGAAAGTGCTGGGCGCGGCGGAAGCGGTGAAAGGGGGGGTGGGAAGAGTTATTTTTGGTGACGCCCGCGCCGGAGAGCCGGTCAGCGCGGCCCTGGCCGGAGCCGGAACGGTGGTGCAGTGAAAGCGGCAGCTTCTCGGCACCTTCGGCCGTATCAAGGGCTATGACTTACGGTAGAGCTCAGGGCCACGTCCACGCCAGCGAAATCATCGTCACCACCACCAACGACCTTGAAGGCTTCCGGGTCATCAAGCACTTGGGAATGGTGCGCGGCCTGACGGTGCGTTCGCGTAGCGTGCTGGGCAGCCTCGGCGCGTCGCTCCAAACCATTCTCGGCGGCAATATCACGCTGTATACCGAGCTGGCCGAAAAAGCCCGCGAAGAAGCCTACGACCTGATGCTTCAGCACGCTGCCGAGCGCGGCGCGAACGCGGTGCTGGCGATGCGCTACGACGCCAACGAAATCAGCGACGGCGTGACCGAAGTGCTGGCTTACGGCTCGGCGGTGGTGATTGAACCGCGCTCCTGACGCTGCACCGATGACGCCCAGCGATTTGCTCACCTTTTTGTTTCGGCGTGGCGGCCAGGAATACGCCGTGCAACTCGTCTCGCCGCAGAGCAAGCCGTCAAAAGCAAAGCCCAGCAAGAAGCCCCCAGCCGCACCAACCATTCAAGAGCAGCCCCTGTACCGCCTGATCCTGCGCGGCGAAGAAGTGCAGGCCACCGGTCCGTCGGGGCAAACCCGCCAGCTTTCGCGGCAGGCTTTTTTGGAGGTGTTCGGCGCTTACCATTTTGCTGGGGCTGAGCCGACGGGTGTTCTGAGCGACTTGGGGCCGCTGTTCGGCGCGGGCTGACCCGCTGCCCGGCGGGCTTTGTCGGAAAAGTCAACGCTGAGCCGCCGGAAGATGTTAAGCTCTTGGTTAAGGTGACGCAAACGTGATACAAGGTCTTTTTTCGGACGTGCCTCTTATAGGAGTGTTGTCTTTGCTTCACGAAACGGGGCAAACCGGCGTGCTGGATGTGAACGCCGAGTTGCCCTTCACGGTGGCCTTCGCACACGGCGAAGTGGTGGAGGGCGGCATCCTCGACTGGACAGGTTTGGACGCCCTGCATTCCAGCCCGATGCTGCCCGAAAGCGGCAGCTTTTCGTACATGCGCCGCGACGTGCGGGGCAGCGTGATCGCGCCGTTCGAGAAGTTCACGACCGACTGGGCACGCGTCAGTGACGAGTGGGCGCAAATCGGCACCATTATCAGCAGCCCCAGCGTGGTGCTGACCGGGCCACTGCCGCTTTACGACCAAGAAAAGGGCCGCAGCGTCCGCGCCGCCGCCCGTGACGCGGGCTTGCCGCTCTTTGATGTGGCCTCCCGCGCTGCCGACGCCGTGAGCTCAGGCAAGTTGCGCCCGACAGGCCGCTACGCTTGGTATGGTCTGCGCCTCAATCACCAGGGCCAGCGCCAAACTGCTTTGGCCCGCGCCCTCGACGGCAATGTCAATTTGGGCGAAGTGGTCGAGCGCGGGTTTTCGGCCAGCGAGGTACGCGCTTACCTGCTCGCTGAAATTCGCTTGGGTCTGCGTTTTTCGGGGAGCGGCTGGGTGCTGCGCGACCTGGTTTGGGAAACCAAACATGAAGCGGCGGTCACGACGACCACTGCCAGCAACGATTTCATGTTTTGAGTGCCGGGTGAGGCCAAAGAAGTTTCAAGACGTAGACGGGTTCGCCCCCAGACCCCACGTGTTGCAACAGTCTTAAAGAGATTCACAGTGCTAAGAGACCGTCATCTCAGCTTGATTTAAGCTCAGATGACGGTCTCTTGAGCATCTTCTGAAGGTTCAACAAGCGTCAGATGAGCGGCGTCTCAGCAATGCTCCGGTGGGAATCGCCACACTGTTTGAGTACGACTTCGAGCAGGGATATCAAATTACTCAAACGGTCTGAGTGTCAAAGAAAGAGGGCAGTTTATGTGCTTCTTTTTAGCCTTTGCCGTTTGCTTTGATCCTGTTCTTACCCTTTGCTTTAAGGAGATGACTTATGACTCAGAACAATATGAATTTGATCCGTTTATCTGACCTTTCGCGCGACCAGAGCTACAACTTGAAAGGCGCGGATGTTTACGACCCGACCGGCTACACCGCTTACGGCGTGGGCGGCGACAAGGTCGGCACCATCCGTGACGCTTTGGTGCAGGCCGACACGGGCCGCATCCAGTACTTCATCGTGGACGCGGGCGGCTGGTTCAGCTCCAAAGAAGTGCTGGTGCCAGTCGGCCACAGCCGCTTGGAAAATGACGGCGTGTACTTCGATGACCTGACCAAAGCTCAAGTGGGCGATCTGCGCGAGTACAACGTCAACGACAGCTACACCAACGATCACCAAGAGTCCGACGAGCGCGTCTTGCGCGGTGTCGAGCAGGGCAGTGCCGCCGCCACCGACACGGCAGCGCGCACCGCTTACCAGGACAAAGCCTACCGCACCCCCGACAAGCTGCAACTGATGGAAGAGCGCTTGGTGGTCAACAAAGACCGCTTCAAGGCGGGCAGCGTAGAAATCAGCAAGCACGTCGAGACCCGTCAGGAAAATGTCAATGTGGCTTTGCAGCGTGAGGAAGTCGTCATCGAGCGCCGCACCGTGACCGACTCGACTCCGGTTGAGGGCGCAGTGCTGGGCGCAGGCAGCCAGGCCGTGAACATCGACCTCGAAGCCGAGCGGGCCAACGTGACCAAGCAGGCTTACGTCACCGAGGAAATCGGCATCGGCAAACGCACCGTGACCGACAACCAAACGGTCAGTGAGACGGTGGGCCGCGAAGTGCTGGACGTCAACAAGACCGGCGACGTACGCTTAGAGAACGGCGACCAGACCATGACTGATCTCAAGTCCGACAACAAAAAGATTTAAGAACAAATGTCAAACGCCGGGGCGGGGGAGCAGTTTCCCTGCCCTGTTTTGATGTTTTAGGGTGTGAGTCGGCCCGACCAGATGAGGAGCAGAGATGAGTAGACCAGAGGATGGAGTGGATCTCAAAAAGTCGCCGCAAGCTGAACAAGGGCGCGGATTAGACGAAGCTCAGCAAGTGACGATCCGCGAAGTGCGTGCGCCCAGAGAAGTGGCCAACCTGACGCTGTACGAAGAACGCGCTCAAGTGGCCGTCGAGCGTGTATCAGGACGGCAAATCACCTTACAGAAACGGGTCATCGAAGAGGAAGTGCAGATTCCGGTGACGCTGCGGCGCGAGGTGCTGGAACTTACCACCGCATTGGAAGGCGGCACAGTCAAGCTCAACGGCGAGTTGCTCGAACCCGGCAAGACCTACCAAATCACCCTCACTGAAGAGCGCCCTGTCGTGGCCCGTGAAGTGTACGCAGTCGAGCAAGTCGAGATTCGCAAAGAGTGGATCAGTGAAGTGCATCAGCAGACCCTGACCTTGGGCCGGGAAGTGCTGGACATCGGCGGCGCAGCCGATTTGATCCGTGAGCAGCAAGCCGGTGAGCGCCTGCCGGAGACGGCCCCGCCGTTCGAGTTGCCCGACGACCTCAAAAGCTGAGTTGACTCCCGCTCAGTTGACCCCCTGCCGCCGAGCGTGTAGCATGGCGGCAATGCAAGCAGTTCAGCGGGGCCAATTTCTATCTAGCCGACTTCTTCTTGGCGTGCTTCCGGTTGGAACGCGGCGCTAAGCTTTTGCGGCCCCTTTCCCCGGAGTGAATCTCACTTTCGGGGCTTTTTTTGGTTGCGTTGCCGTTTTTTCCGTTTCTCCCTGCTTTCTTTGCTGCCCCATGAGGAGCCACTGCCATGACCCAGCCCGAATCAGCCAACCTGCGCCGTATCCACATCTTTGACACCACCCTGCGGGACGGCGAGCAGTCGCCGGGCGTGGCGCTGAACCACAACCAGAAAATCGAGATCGCCCACTCGCTGGCCCGCCTGAACGTGGACGTGATCGAGGCGGGCTTTCCGATTACCTCGGACGGCGACTTCGAATGCGTTTCGCGCATCTCGCGGGAAGTGCGCGGGCCGATTATCTGTGCTCTGGCACGCACTGCCCGCGCCGATATCGAGCGGGCCGCGCAAGCGCTGGAAGCCGCCGATAAAAGCCGCATCCACGTGTTTACCAGCGCCAGCGCGGTGCAGATGCAGCACATGCTGCGCAAGACGCCTGAGCAGGTCATCGAGTCGTCGATTGCGGCGGTCAAGTTGGCCTGCCAGTACACCCGCGACGTGGAATTTAGCGGTCAGGACGTCATGCGGGCCGACTTTGATTTCGTGATCCAGCTTTACCTCGCCGCGATTGAGGCGGGCGCAACCGTTATCAATATTCCCGATACGGTGGGCTACGGCACGCCCGGTGGGTACGGCGCACTGATTGCCCGCGTACGCGACGAGATCGTGCAGGGCCGCAACGTTGAAATCAGTACCCACTGCCACGACGACCTGGGCATGGCAACGGCCAACAGCTTGGCGGCCGTCGAAAACGGAGCGACCCAGATCGAATGCACCATCAACGGCATCGGGGAGCGGGCCGGAAACACCGCGCTGGAAGAAGTGGTAATGGCGATTCACACCCGCCGCGACCATTATCAAGCCGAAACCGGGATTCGCACCCGCGAGCTCTACCGGGTCTCCAAGTTGGTCAGCCGCCTGACCGGGATGCCAGTGCCGCCTAACAAGGCCGTGATTGGCGACAATGCTTTCGCGCACGAATCCGGTATTCACCAAGACGGCGTGCTCAAGCACAAGGAAACCTACGAGATCATGAACGCCGAGCTGGTGGGCCGCGAGGCCGCCGTTATGGTGATGGGCAAACACTCGGGCCGTGCCGCCTTCCGCAAAGCGCTGGCCGATCTGGGCTATGACACCGACGGCCACAGTGATCACGGCTTTAACGATGAAGCGCTGAACGCTTTGTTCGTGCGTTTCAAGGAGCTGGCTGACCGCAAAGGCCAGATTTATTCTGACGATCTCCACGCTTTGGTGGGCAGCAGCGTAGAGACCTCTGAGACCTTCAAATTGGAGCGCTTTCAGATTGCCATGGGCACCGACATGCAGCCGCTGGCTTACGTCAGGTTGCAAACGCCCGACGGGGTGCGCGAGGCTACCGCCACCGGAGACGGCTCGGTGGAAGCTATTTTTCACGCTATCAATGCCGCCACCAGCATTGCCCCTGCCTTGGAGGTCTACCGCGTGCAGGCCGTGACCAAAGGCGCTGAAGCGCTGGGCGAGGTCAGCGTGAGCGCCCGCTACGGCGAGATGACTGTCAGCGGCAACGACGTGGCCTCCGACGTGGTGGAAGCCAGCGCTCGGGCGTGGCTGCGGGTGATCAATCACATCGTGGCCGGGCAGACCAAAGAGAAGTCGGCGGTGACGGCAGAAACGCCCTGAAAGTCTGAGCTTCGAGAAAGAGGGGGCCGCGAATGGGTGCGGCTCCTTTCTCATTGATTAGCCTTTTTGGATGTATTTCATCAGGAGTGCATTCCACTCATGGCCAATGTAGATTACAGTCACATTGTATATACTTACTGACTACTTCTCTATGGTGAATGATCTAGCTAACTTGCCCTCAGTTTAAAATGGATTTCTAGCTCACTTTCCAATGCTTCTGCAATTTTGGTAAGTGTTGCGGTGCTGTGCTGATAATAACTTGGATCAAGCCAGCGGGCGACGGCTGAAGGCGCAACGCCCAATTTGCGGGCAAGGTCAGCCGGTCTGAGTTTGCGGGCCAGCAGCGCACGCCGGATTTCCAATGAAACGGGGCTGGGTGCGGGTAACGGTGCGAGCTCGGCGTAGTTCATGATCTGCCGCACCTCTGGATTTGGGTTCTGCGCTTCGAAGGCCAGTCCCGCCACCGACAGACGGCGGGCCACGTCTACGGTGTATGCTTGAAAGTCAGGTTCGTGCAGATCAATTTTGGCGGGAACGTCAAGAATACTGAGCGTTGCGCCGTTTTTGAGGGTGTAGATGTGGGTGCGTTGGTCGTCGTTGAGGGTGTCGTTTGGCATGGCGTCCTCCTTGGGTTGGCTCTTGGGGGTGAGGTTCATAAAATCATGCTGGTAATGACCAGATAGTTACCGCGCCAACCGACTTTGACACGCAAAGTCCCCCGTTCTACGGTCTGCTCAAAATTGATTCCTGCCGCGCGGCCTTGCTCGTTATTGGGGAAGTCTTTACTGACATGATCGTAAAAACTTATGGCGTCTAAAGCTTCGTCTTCGGTCAGTGCGTCGTTGAAGAGTTCATTAAGAGCGTGGCGGCTGAAGAGGAGTTGTCCTTGGTCTAAAGCGCGGTGGATCTGCTCAATTTCCCAGTCCAGAACCGCTTCGGTGGTGAAATCGAAAGCGGCGTTCATTGAGTAAATGGTAACAAATTTGTGAACAAATTTCAAGAATACACGGCTTATACTCAGCGCATGAAGCCGCCCTCTCTGCTCTCCCGGCTACTGATCGTGCTTGGCCTCGTTGCCCTGTTGCTGTTTGATCTGCTGGTTTGGCAACATCACCGCCTCAGCGACTTACCGCTGTGGATCTGGGGAGCCCTGGGTTTAAGTCTGGTCATACTTGTCTCTCAGTGGCCACAGCATTCAAACTTTGCTGGGTTGCGGCGCGTACCATTGGGCTGGCGCGGGGGCATGACGGTAGGTCTATTCATCTTTTTCTTTTACCTCGCTGATCATCCTTTGCCGAGTCCACACTGGGGCTTCGCATTGGCTGCGGGGCTCTTCACAGGTTTGGCTTCAGGCTATTTTAGGAACCAGAGCGCTTCAGCCCAAGCCATTCAAAGGGAAAATCCATGATCCAGGAACTCGCCCTTCTCCACATTCGCCCCAACCAGACTGCCGAGTTTGAGGCGGCGTTTGCCGAGGCCCAAGCTATCATCAGTTCGATGCCTGGCTATGTTCGCCACGAGTTACAAGTCTGCTTAGAGGATGACCACAAGTACGCTTTGTTCGTTTGGTGGGAAACGCTGGAAGACCATACCGAAGGCTTTCGTGGCAGCTCCGAATATCAGCAGTGGCGAGCGCTGCTGCACCACTTTTACGACCCGTTCCCTACGGTGGAGCATTACAAACAGGTTTTCCTGTGAGGGAGGAAAATAGCGTATGAAGCTTTGGCCCCGTTTATTGGCCGTTTGTGCCTTACCGGCTGTCAGTCTGCTGTTCGCCACGCAAGGCCAACTCGGGCGCGTGGGTGAGTTGCCGCTGTGGTACTGGGCGATTTGCATTTTGCTGGCGGCTTCGTTGCTGTATCAGGCCATCTGGCAACCTCTGAACTCCTTGCAAGGCCGTAGAAGAGGCGTCCTCTTTGGCTCATGGTTCGGCGTTTACATGTTCCTGATGAGCCTTTCCGGTCAGGCTCTCAAGCCGCAGCCGGAATGGGGAGGTTCCCTTTTGACCGGCTTAATCGCGGGCCTGATGATGGGCTGGGTTTATAGCTATGGCGGAGCAAACCGCAACAGGCCGCAACACGGTAAGCGAGGCTGAATCTTTACAGCTCACGGACCGTGGTAGCGAGTGAGTAAAACCGTTGGCCGAGTGCTCCAGCAATAAAATGACCAATCTTCAAGTTCGCTGAACTCTGCCGCGTCGTCGTGCTGTAGCCGCCAGCGACCACCACAAAGGGCAAATGAACAGGGTAAGCCACAGCCTCAGCCGCTAGACTGCTTTTTATGACTCCACTTCTCCGTATCGCTCTCATCGCTGCCGTCATCATGGCAGCGCTCAATATTTTCTTCGCGGCGGGCCAGTTCGGCGGCTTGAGCGCTTTGCCGCTGTGGTTTTATTTGGGGCAATTCTTGCTGTTTCCGGCTTTCATCTTCAACGTTCAGCTGTTTCCGCAGGCCAGCAACACACCCGATTTCGCCCGGCGGGTGGGCCTCTACGCGCTGGGATGGGCGCTGCCGTTCGGTGTCTACAAGCTCAGTCAGGACATGCTCTCGCCCGCCTTCAGCCTCGGCGTCAGCTTGATGACCTTGCTGGTGACTTGCTTGCTGTTCGGCGTGGTGATGTCTTTTTTGCGCCGGCCCCAGCAGTAAACGGGTAAGCCATGAGACTCGCCATTCTCTCCGATGTTCACGGTAACGCCTTTGCTCTAGAAGCGGTGCTGAGCGACATCAGAGCCGCTGCTCCTGACGCCCTCTATAACTTGGGCGATACCGTCTGGGGTGCGGCTGATCCGGCGCGGGCTTGGCAATGGCAAGCTGAATTTGCACCGCCCAGCGTACGCGGCAACACTGACGAGGTAATCGCCAGAATGCGGAAGGCCAGCAGCCACAAAGCTGAAATGCGTGACTGGCTTCTCGCTCAGTTGCCGTCAGAAGTACCTGCTGTATTGGCTCAGTTGCCCACCTTGCTAGACGTGGCTGGCGGTGAAGTGCGCCTCGCTCACGGTAGCCCCCGCAGTCCTTGGGAAGCATTGCTGCTCACCGAAACAGACGATGATGAGCAGGAGACGCACGCCACTTCCGCTGAAATTCGGGAACGTTTGGATGGTTTTAAGGGTAAACTCTGCATCGTCGGCCACACCCACCGCGAAATGCTGAGGGCCGTAGACGGCATCACGGTGGTCAATACTGGCCCCGTTTTGCGCCAGAAAGACGGCTCGCCGCTGGCCCGTTGGGTGCTGCTGACTCGCCGCAATGGAAGCTGGAATGTGGAGTTTAGGCGGGTGGCTTATGACGTCGGCGCGGCGGTGAAGTGGGTAAGGGAGAACGCGCCTGCGCCGTTTGCCGCCAACGAAATCCCGTGGCTGGAGCGCGGGTGTGAGCCTTGACACAACAGTTGGATCGTCCTTTGCGCGTGGTCTTTGTCTGTACCCAAAACAAGCTCCGCAGCCCCACCGCCGAAGCGGTCTTCCGTGACGTGCCGGAGTGGCAAGTCGTTTCGGCAGGCACCGACAAACGCGCCGAAACTCCGCTGACCCGCGACCTGCTGGAATGGGCCGACGTGGCCGTTTGTATGCAAAAGCAGCACCGCGACTGGATTCGCTCCAAATTGAAGGGCGCGTTGCCCGATGACCGAATCCTCATACTGGGCATACCCGACGATTACGAGTTCATGGACGCTGATCTGGTGTTGCTGCTCAACAAGCTGGTGCCGAGTCGGTTGGAAAAAGTGAAGCCAAAAGAGGACCAAGCGTAGCTTCCCGCGCAGTTTTTCCCCGCGCCCGCTGCTTAAAGTAAGCCATGAAACGCTTGCTTTGGCTGGCCCCGATGGTTCTGACCGCCTGCGTGCCCCGCGCCGCCGCTTTTGATCCGGCCAAGATGCCTGATCCCGCCGCCTTGGGGCCGAACAACGCAGCTACCGAGTGGTGGTATGTCTCCGGCTACCTGCCCGACACCAAGCAGGCTTTTCACTGGGCGCAGTTCAAGGTCAATTACAAAGGCATTCCCTATTTCGCTTCGCATCTGGCCATGACCGATTTGACCACTGACAAAGTCACCTTTCTGGAACAGGGCCAGCAAGACGCCAAGTTCTCGTTCCCGCCGCTGAAAGCCAGTCAGGGCGACTGGACATTGACTCAAAGTGCCAACGCGCCCGCCGCGCCTTTCAAGCTGGACGCTGGGCCGCTCCAACTCACCTTGACGCCGCAAAAAGGGCCGGTGGTGCATCCGCCCGGCTACTCCGGCACGCCCGAAACGGGCCAGCTGTATTACCAGAGCGTGACCCGCCTTGCCGTCAGCGGCACGATTGAGGGTCAGCCCGCCAGCGGCACAGCTTGGTTCGACCACCAATGGGGCGACCAGCAACCGGGCCGCGACTCGCTGTGGGACTGGTTCGGCGTGCACCTCTCGGACGGCTCGGATTTGATGCTCTACCGCGTCAAGAAGCTGGACGGCACCGTCGTGCAACTGGCCGGTTCGGAAGTCGGCCCGGACGGGGTGGCCCGCGCCGTCGGCAACGTCACCATGACGCCGCAGCGAACGTGGGTTTCACCGTCTGGGCGCAGCTACACACTCGATTGGAAAGTCAGTTCAGACCGGGGCGACTTGACGCTGAGCGCCGTCAACGACAGTCAGGAGTTGCTCTCCAAGACGACGTCAATCGCTTACTGGGAAGGACCGATCACCGGCGGCGGCACCTGGGGCGGGGCCGCCGTCAAGGTCGAAGGCATGGGCGAATTTGTCGGCGGCGTGCTGACCAAAGCCGAGGGCGGACTGTTCGGATCAAAGGAATAAGGGCCAGCTGATAAGCTCAGCGCCATGAAGCTACTCGGCATCATCGGCGGCATGTCCTGGACATCGACAGCAGAGTATTACCGCCTTCTCAACAGCGAAGTGGCCCGGCAGCGCGGCGGCCTTCACTCGGCGCGGCTGCTGATTCACAGCGTTGACTTTGCCCAGATCGCAGCCCTGCAAACAAGCGGGCAGTGGCACGAAGCGGGTGAACTGCTGGCCGAGGTGGCACGCGGCTTAGAGCGGGCCGGCGCGGACGGCGTGTTGCTGGCGACCAACACCATGCACAAAGTCGCGCCCCAGATCGAGGCGGCCATCTCGTTGCCGTTTTTCCATATTGCCGACTCGGTGGGCCGTCGCCTTCAGGAAGCGGGCGTGAAGCGGGCCGGTCTGCTGGGTACCGCTTTTACGATGGAGCAGGACTTTTACAAAGACCGCCTGCACCGGCAGTATGGCTTAGAGGTGTTGGTGCCAGACGAAGCGGGGCGTGCAGATGTTCACCGAATCATTTTCGATGAGCTGTGCCAAAACGTCATCACCGACGAGTCGCGCCAGATTTACCGCCGCCAGATGGCCGAGTTGGTCGGGCGCGGAGCGCAGGCCATCATCTTGGGCTGCACCGAAATCACCTTATTGGTCGGCGCGGGTGATGTCAGCGTGCCGGTCTTTGACACGTCGGCGATTCACGTCGAGGATGCCGCACGGTTCATGCTGGGTTAAGCCGCGTTGCCCAAACCTCCATCCGGGCAACGCCGGCTTGCCTTAGGGTTTGGGCATGAATCCAGATCAAACCGACCAATCTAGAATTGATCAGCCCAGCGGCGAAATCGTGCAGTCCAGCTTGCCGGAGCAGCACCCAGACGTGGTGGAGGTGCCTGAAAGCGACCCCCAAAACGAGACGCCCACCGACACCGCCGCCAAGTTGCAGCAGCATGCCGCCAGCGCCACCGAACTGATTCCCAGTGACGAAGACGGCTGAGTCCGGCATCTAAGTCGTCAAAGAAAAAGAGCGTTTGGGAGGACTGGCTGAGTGTGCTTCTAACTTAGCCAGCCCTTTTCACAAATGCTTTAAAGTTCCGCCGCCCAAATCGCCTCTGGGCTTTCACGATGCCGGATGACTTGCCACGCGCCGTCCCACAGCACTTCGGCGGGGCGCGGACGGCTCAGATAATTGCTGCTCATGGCCGCGCCATAAGCGCCCGCTTCCAGCAGAGCCAGCACGCCGCCGCGCTGTGGTGTGGGGAGCGGCACGTCGTGGGCCAAGACATCACCGCTTTCGCAGGCGGGGCCAGCCAGGTCATACGGCTTGGTCTGGTCGCCTTGCCACAGCGCTCTAATCGGCTGAACCGCGCCGTAGAGCATGGGCCGAATCAGCTCGGTCATGCCAGCGTCCAGCAAAACAAAATTGCGGCCTGTCTGCTTGCTTCCCACCACGGTGCTTAGCAGCACGCCCGCTCCCGCCACCAAGTATCGGCCCGGCTCGGCCCACAGCTGTGCGCCGAACACCTCAGCCGCTTGCCGAGCTTGTCCGGCGATGCCGTGCAGGTCAGCGTCCAAGCTCCACCCGCCGCCCACGTCCAGCACTTCCAATTCACCCACGCTGGGGCGCAACTCACTGAGTTTGGCGAAGGCCGCCGCGAAGTCGCCCGCGTCGCGGATGGCGCTGCCGATATGCACATGCAGGCCGCGTGCGGTGTGGCCCGCCGCTTTCAGTGCGTCTAGTACGGCGGGAACCTCGCTGAGCGGCACGCCGAATTTGCTGCTCCCCGCGCCGGTGGCGAGGTGGTCGTGGGTGCTGACGTTCAGCGCCGGATTGACCCTGACGAGCGCCCTTGAACTTGGCGGCAACAGCGCGACTTCCTCGCCCCGGTCCACTATAAAGGTCGCGCCCAAACGGCCACCTTCGGCGTATTCCTCATCCGATTTGGCGGGGCCGTTGACCAGAATGTGTTCGCCGGACGCGCCCGCCTTGACTGCCCGCGCCAGTTCCCCGGCGCTGACACATTCAAAGCCCACGCCCGCCGAGCAAAAGCGCCGCAGCAAACTGAGATTCGGATTGGCTTTCATGGCATAAAAAATTCGGGTGTCGGTGAAGGCTGCCCGCACACCTGCCAGCGCGGCGTCCAACTCGGCGGCGTCGTAGACATACAGCGGCGTGCCGAAGCGCTGGGCGGCTTCCAAAAGTTGGGTGTCGTTGAGCATGCCGCACAGTGTAGCCAGTGGCGGCGTCACTGTCGCTCAACTCACCCCAACCTGTCAGCCATCCTGTTACACTTCAAAGTTATGACGGCTACGGCAAAACGGACAACTCAGGGCATCAAGCCGGGCGGACGGGTGCTGTGCGCCATGTCCGGCGGCGTGGACAGCAGCGTAAGCGCCGCGCTGCTTAAAGAACAGGGCTTTGCGGTGATCGGCGCGATGATGCGTTTCTGGCCCGACGACAAACGCAGCGACACCTTCGACACCTGCTGCTCACCCGACGCCGCCTACGAAGCCCGCCGCGTGGCCGAGCAAGTCGGCGTGCCCTTTTACCTGCTGGACTACCGCGAGCAGTTTCAGCGCCACATCGTCGGCCCCTTTCTGGCCGAATACGCGGCTGGGCGCACGCCGAATCCCTGCGTCAATTGCAACACCAAAGTCAAATTCGACGAGCTGGTCAAAAAGGCCAAGATGCTCGGCTGCGATTATGTGGCAACCGGCCACTATGTCAAACGCGTCGAGGAAGAAAGCGGCGCAGTGGCTTTTCACCGGGGCGACGACCCGCGCAAAGACCAGACCTACTTTTTGTGGGGCACGCCGCGCGACGCTTTGCCGTACATCCTTTTTCCGGTGGGCGAAATGGAAAAGCCCCGCGTGCGCGAGATTGCCGAGCAGCACGGCTTACTGACCGCCAAAAAGCCCGAAAGTCAGAATATCTGCTTCGTGCCGGGCACTGTCAAAGACTTCGTGGCCGAATACGTGCCCCAAAAGCTCGGCCAGATGCGCGACATCCGTACGGGCGAAGTGGTGGGCGAACACCTCGGTACCCAGTTTTACACCTTGGGCCAGAAGAAAGGGCTGGGCCTGTTTCAGTCGCACCTCGTCCGGCACGTGGTTTACCTGGACGTAGACAGCAACACCGTCTGGGTCGGTGAATACGAGGACTGCTTGTGGAAAGGGCTAAAGGCGCTGACGCCCAATTACCTGATCGACCTCACCGACTTGCCGAGTGAAGTGGACGTGCAGGTGCGCTACCGTGCCGTGCCGGTCAAGGCCCGCGTGCTGGACGCTGACGAACACGGCTTTGAATTGGAATTTGACGAACCCCAGTTTGCGGTGGCTCCCGGCCAGAGCGCCGTGCTGTACGCGGGGCCCAAGCTGCTGGGCGGCGGGCTGATTGCCGATCACGTGCGGGTTTTGCCTGTTTGATTTGCGTTTGGGTTAGCGCTTTGGCTTCTTTGCTTTCGCGTTAGCTGCCCCCTCCCCGGTGGTGAGGGGGAGTGAGTCGCTGCGCTCGACACTGTGTCTGCGCGGCGTGACTTGTGGGCATTTCCTCCCGCGTTCTCCACGGCTGGGGCTTCGGTTGCGTTCTGACCGCCACGTTCTGTATCTGTTTAGCTCGGAATGTTGGAAGGGGAAGGTTGACTCCAAAAAGAGAATGAATCAGGTTTTCTGTTCCCCACCCTTGAGAGGGAGGCTGGGTGGGGGTGAACTGCAAAAGCCCTCTCAGCGTCAATTTTTGGCCATCGCTTTTTTAAAATCTGCATCAATCGCCAGCACAACTACATAAGGATTACCTTCTTCATTCTTGAATGATCTGAGCGCATCCTTTTGGTCAAGTTCGAGTGTCCTAGATAAGTATTCTAGGAAATGCTGGTACTTCAGAATGTTTCCAAAATTCTGGCTCTCGGCTTTGTCATGTGACTTGATATGATGATGAGTGAAAGCAAATTGGCAGCCATCCAGAAAGGCAATTGCTTATTCATAGCTGCCATCAAGCGCATATAAATATGGCCTTTCCATAAGAGTTTCAAAAAAATCGACCGATCTCGTTTCTTCTGGCAGACTCGTCAGTTCTCCGCAATAATGCTAGGCTAGTTGTTTAATTTCAGTCTTCCCGATTCAGCACGCCTTTACCCAATTCCTCTTTTGGAATATTCACGTCAAAAAGCGCTTGGACAAATTCACGGCTGTCGAACGGTTGCAAATCTTCCTGGCCCTCGCCCACGCCAATGAACTTGATCGGCACGCCGAGTTCGCGCACGATCGGCACCACGATGCCGCCTTTGGAGGTGCCGTCTAATTTGGTGACGATCACGCCGGTCAGCGTGATGGCTTCGTGGAACTTCTTGGCTTGCTGGAGGCCGTTTTGTCCGGTCACGGCGTCAAGCACCAGCCAGATTTCGTGCGGCTCGCCGGGGTCGGCTTTGTCGATGACGCGGCGCACTTTTTTGAGTTCTTCCATCAAGTTGTGCTTGTTGTGCAGGCGTCCAGCGGTGTCCACGAACAGCAGATCAAAGTCTCTGGCTTTGCGGGCGTTCGCGCCGTCGTAAGCCACCGCCGCCGGGTCGCCGCCGTCCACGCCCTGCACCACCGGAATGCCCAGCCGCTCGCCCCAGACGCCGAGTTGCGCTCCAGCGGCGGCGCGGAAGGTGTCGCCCGCCGCGAACATCACCCGCTTGCCGCGCGATTGGTAGTAGCGGCCCAGCTTGGCGATGGTGGTGGTCTTGCCCACGCCGTTGACGCCGATCACCATAATGACCTTGCCTTGTGGATCAACTGTGCTGCGCTTGGCGTCAGGGTTAAAGCCGAATTTGCGAAACTGTGCCCGCTTGGCGTCGGGTTCGAGTTGCAAGGTCATGGCTTCCATCAACGCTTCTTGGAGGTTGGATTTGGAGCTGTTCTTGACATCTTCCAAGATTTCTTCGGTGGCGGCGCGGCCCACGTCGGCAGCGATCAGGGCGTATTCGAGGTCTTCGAGCGTTTCAATGCGGTTGGTGAACACGTCTTTGAGATCGGTGCCCAGAAAACCGGAGGATTGGTTGAGCTGCTGACGGGTCTTGCTCAGGCCGTCACGCAGGCGATTAAGCCATGACATGCCGTCAGTCTAGCGTCCCGGTTGCGGGCAAAACAGGAGCGGTGTCGAGCAGGAGGGGGCAGTAGGGGATTGACCGCTCCCGCCGCTTATCAAGCTGAGATCATCGGTTGGAGCCAAAGATGAGGACTCTCACACCCCTTCGGTCATCTGCCCGTCACCTGGATTGGGCAAACTGAGGCCTATGACCCGTACCCGTTTCCTGTTTCCGCTGCTGGCCCTGGCGCTCGGTACGTCCAGCTTCGTGGCCGCCGCGCCCACACCGCTGACCGGCACCTTCGCTCAAGCTGCACCGGCCACCCCAACAACTGCCGCGCCCGACAACAGCGTGCCGATTGGCGGCTACAGTCTGGTGTCACTCACTGAAAATGGCCAAACCACTGCTCCGGGCAGCGCCGCCGTGCGCCCCACCCTCGACTTCGACGGCAAACGGGTGTCGGGTTCCAGTGGCTGCAACAGCTTTGGCGCTTCGTATGTGGCCCGCCAAAAAGTCCTGCGCTTTGGCGCTCTGGCCAGCACGCTGCGGGCCTGTCCCGATTATGTCGACGGCCTGGAAGCTCAGTTTCTTAAACTTCTGCGCGGCGTCAACCGCTTCGAACTCAGCGGAATGAGCGGCAACCAAACCCTGACTCTCTTTTCGGGCAGCAACGACCGGATGGTGTTCGCGCAAAACATCGGCGCAGGCGAGGTGGCCAGCGTGGGCATTCGCAGCAAATACGACGGCACTTGGACGCTGAATCGCCCGCCCGCCGGACTGCGACTGTCAAGCGACACCCGCCCGACGCAGTTTACGCTTAAGGGCTCGGACATCAGCGGCTTTGACGGCTGCAATCAGTTCAGCGGCAAGCTCAATATCTCCAGTGGCCGCTTGACGTTTGTTGGCCCCGTGATGTCCACTAAAGTCTTTTGCCCGCCGCAGGAAGCCAACCTCGTGCCGCTGCTGACGGTGGGCGCTGCCGCCGCCGTGCAGGGCAAGACCCTGACCCTGACCGATGTCAACGGCGGTCAGTGGGTGCTGAGCAAGCCGTAAAACCAACCTCTTTACCAATCGTCTAAACGGGCCGCGTCTTTGATATCGCGGCTCTTAGTTTGCTTTCATAACCCTGTTAACATCACAATCTAGACTCGGCTATGATTCCCGACTTGCCCAACCCTGCCGAGATAGACGGCGAAGCCAGAAGCGGCATGAGTTACCGGATTTTCGGCACCATCCAGCCCACTTTGATCGTGGATATGGACAGCCGTCACGGGATGTTCAGCGACGCGGGCGGCATGTCGTGGATGAGCGCCACCGTCGAGATGAACACCGGCCTCAACAGCGGCGGTGGGGGCGGACTGCTGTCGGGTTTGGCGCGGATGGTCGGCGGCGGCACGCTGTTTTTGGTGCAGTTCACCACCCGCAGCGAAGGCCAGATCGCGTTTGCCACCGACTTTCCCGGCAAGATCGTGCCGCTCGATCTGGCGGCGGGCGAGAGCATCATCATGCACAAGCACGCTTTTTTGGCGGCGGAAGCGGGCGTTACCTTGGCCGTGACCTTCACCCGCCGCTTTGGTGCGGGCTTGGTCGGCGGTGACGGTTTCGTGCTGCAAAGCGTGACCGGCCCCGGCATGGCTTTTGCCGAGCTGGACGGCGACGCCATCGAATACCACCTCAGCGCGGGCGAAATCCTGCTGGTCGAACCCGGCCACGTTGCCATGTTCGATCAGAGCGTCACCTTCGACGTGCAGATGGTCAAGGGACTGCGCAATATCATCTTTTCCGGTGAGGCGCTGTTTTTTGCTCGACTGAGCGGGCCGGGGCGGGTCTGGCTCAACAGCATGTCGGCCAGCAAAGTGGCTCACCGGATCGGGGAATATTTGCCTAAGGGCAGCTAAACACAACAACGTTTATCTTTATGGAGACCGAGCGGAGCGGGCAGGCCCGAGAGGTGCTGTTTTGCCCAAGGAGCGGGCAGGCGTCCTTGTGGGCGTCCGCTCTGCCCAAGCCGCGAAATCTCGAAACGGCAGGGTGGCCGTGCTCAGTGTGGGGTTTAACACTTTGTCTGGAGCCGAGTTGCGCCCAAACTGCTGGGCGGACTAGGATATAAGCGCGTTCTTCTTTTGTGCAGTGCCCCTTTTGTGTTTCCCGATCCTTCTCACCTTTGTTGTCCGCTCGGCCGCGCCGTTTTTGGCCAAGTCAGACGTTTGGAGATGTGTGCAATATATCGTTCATAAACCGAGAATTGGCCTTTTTATCGACACTCAAAACCTCTACCACTCGGCCCGGGACCTTGCCGAGCGCACCGTCAACTTTGAAACGCTCCTCGACATCGCTGCCCGTGACCGCGAACTGGTTCACGCCATCGCTTATACCGTAGAAAAAGATGGTGACAGCACGTCTAGGCCCTTCATCTACAAGCTTTCGGCACTGGGTTACAAGGTTCGGCGTATGACGCTGAGTCTGCACCACGTCACCGAAACCGGCAAGGCCATCTGGGAAGGCAACTGGGATATGGGTATGGTGGCCGATATGGTGCGGCTCTCGGATTATTTGGACATCATGGTGTTGGGCAGTGGCGACGGCGACTTCACCGACATCGTGGAACTCCTGCAAGAACGCGGCAAACGGGTCGAAGTGATCGCCTTCCGCGAGCATACCGCCCAAAAATTGATCGACGCCGCCGATAGATTCATTCATTTGCCCGACGTCGAAGAAGCGTTGATGCCCGCCCGCCTTCCCAAGCCCGCTCTACCTTAAATCGTGTCCACGCTTCGTGACGCTGACGCGGTGCTGGCGCGGCTGAATTTCGACTTGCCGCCCGAGCGTATTGCCCAAACCGGGGCCGAGCCGCGTGACAGCAGCAAACTGATGGTGGTGGGCGCGGAGATTCAGCACTGCATTTTCAGCGAGTTGCCCGACTTGCTGCGCTCCGGTGACGTGTTGGTGTTCAACCAGTCGCGGGTGATTCCGGCCCGTGTGATGGCCCGCAAGCCTGTAGTCAATGGGCAGGGTGGCGGTCAAATCGAAGTCTTGCTGCTGCGCGAAGAAGAGACGAATCTTTGGAGCGCTTACCTCAAGCCCGCCCGCCGCGCCGGGAACGAGTTGTATTTGGGCGAACACAGAGCAGAAGTCGTCGGCGTGCTGGACGACGGCGCACGGTTGCTGCGCTTCGAATCCGATCTCAAGCCGCACCTGGATGAGATTGGGCGCTTGCCTTTGCCGCCCTACATTCACGCGGGCGAAGACGATTCGGTATGGCGTGAGCGCTACCAGACTGTCTATGCCCGCGTGAATGGCAGCGTGGCCGCGCCGACAGCGGGCCTGCATTTCACGCCGGAGCTGTTGGCCCGCTTGGACGAGCGCGGCATTGAACGCGCTTATGTGACGCTGCACGTCGGGGCCGGAACTTTCAAGCCGATTCAGGGTTCGGTGGCCGACCACACCATGCACGCCGAGCGCTATTCGGTGAGCACCGAGACGGCCCAGATCATCAACCGTGCTAAAGCCGGGGGGCAGCGGGTGGTGGCGGTGGGAACGACGACGGTTCGCACATTAGAGAGCGCTTGGGACGGCCAACAGGTTCAGCCGGGCGAGGGCGATACCCGCATTTTCATCACGCCGGGTACGCCGGTCAACGTGCCCGATCTGCTGATTACCAATTTGCATTTGCCGGGTAGCACCCTGCTCCTGCTCGTCTCGGCGTTCGCGGGTGAGCAGCGCATCAAAGCGGCTTACGACGCAGCTTTAGCGGGCGATTACCGCTTCTACAGCTTGGGTGACGCGATGCTGCTGGAAAATCAGCGCTGATTCAGGCTCTCATTTCCCGCCGTAACCCCACCCGCGCCCGCTCCCTGACAAACCCCATTCGCTCATTGATCGCCAGCATCGGCGTATTTCCGGTGTGGTTGGTGGTGTTGGCCGCCCCGTAGCCCCGCGCTTTGGCCTGCGCCGCCGCCGTGAGTTTGAGCAGCCAACCCCCGCCGAGGCCGCGCCACTCGCGGCGCACGCCGGTCAAGCCCTGGTGGAGGGTGCTTAATTTTGAAGGGTCAGGCCGGTACAACTCACTGACGCCGATCCATTCTCCCTCGGGGCTGAGCAGCATGAAAAACCCCCGCACGTCAAACTCGGGCGCGTCCAGAATGCGGCTTTTCCACGTCTCAAACGGCCAAGGCGTGATCGGCTCGGCAAACGGCACTTCCGAGAGAAGGTGAATCATCAAAGTGTAGAGGCGGCGCTGCTCACTTTCGCTGCTTAGATCGGCCACTTCAGAAATTGGCAATGCCCTCAGCCCCGCTCGCCTGGCCCGCTCGGTGTGGTGCTGGAAATCAGTGGGGGAGAAGGTCTGCAAATCCAGCGTGCTGGTCCACATCCGCTCGTATTCGGCAAAGCCCTGCGCTTCAAGAAAGGCCATCTGCCACTCGCCTTCCCGCACGGTGGCCAGCACCACTTGCGCGTCTGGCGGCAACTGAGTCTCGGCGCGGCTCAGCAAGGCTTGGGGGAGCTCGCCGCCTTGCCAATCAGGATGCACGCTGAGGCTCAGGGCGTACCAACCGGCTTTGTCGTGCGACCTCGGCACTTGCGTCTCGGCCACGCCAACCAGTTGACCGTCCACGTGGGCCAGCGTCAGCGCGTGGTGTTGCCCAGCGGAGCGTTGTTCGTCGAAGCGGCGAAGGTGGTCGGCAGTTTCGTTCTTGTTTTCGGCCAGCCCCAGGAACGCAGCCAACTCGCCGTACAGTTGGTCACTCAGGAGCGGCTGAGGGTGCAGGACTTCCCAGATCACGTCAGATTCCATAGCCCAGTCTGCCGAATTTGGATGGCGGCGGCATCTGCCATTTGGCGCAGCAGACCTAAGCTGCCCCTCAAATGAACTGCCCCGTCAAGCTCCGCTCACAGGCCTTCAAGCCGCTCGGCGGCCCTTCATACAGCACCTCGCCGCCCGCGCTGCCGCCTTCGGGGCCGAGGTCGATGATCCAATCGGCCTGCCGAATCACGTCCAAATGATGCTCGATCAGAATCACCGTGTTGCCGCTGTCCACCAAGCGGTCAATCAAGCGCATCAGCATTCCGATGTCCGATAAATGCAGGCCGGTGGTGGGTTCGTCCATCACGTAGACACTGCCTTTTTTGTGCAGTTCGCCCGCCAGCTTGAGGCGCTGGCCCTCGCCGCCCGATACGGTGCTGAGCGGCTGCCCCAGTTTCAAATAACTCAGGCCCACATCGTTCATGGCCTGAATGACCGAGCGCACCTTCTTTTCGGTAAAAAAGGCCAGCGCTTCCTCGGCGGTCATCTCCAGCACGTCAGCAATCGACTTTCCGCGCAGGTGGTAGGTCAGTACCTCCTCCTTAAAGCGCTTGCCCTCGCAGACTTCACACACCGAGGTCATGCCTTCCATAAAAGCCAGATCGGTGTAAATCACGCCCAAGCCGCTGCATTCGGGGCAACTGCCCTCACTGTTGAAGCTGAACAGCGACGGGCTGACTTTGTTGGCGGCGGCAAACGCTTTGCGGATGTCGTCCATGATGCCGGTGTACGTCGCCGGAGCCGAGCGGCTGTTGGCGGTTACGCGCGACTGATCGATCACCACCGCGCCCAAGTGCTGCGTCAAAAATACCTCGTTGATCAGCGAACTCTTGCCCGAACCGGCCACGCCCGTGATGACGCTCAGCACGCCCGTCGGAATGTTCACCGTCACGTTTTTGAGGTTGTGCAGGTTGGCGTCTTTGATACTCAGGTTGCCTGTGGGTTGGCGCACCTTCTCTTTGACTGGCAAGTGCTGGCTCAAAAATTGTCCGGTCAGCGTGTCGGCGTGCTGAAGGTCGGCGTAACTGCCCTCGAACACCACCTGCCCGCCGTGTGTGCCTGCTCCCGGCCCGATGTCGACGATATGGTCGGCCACCGCGATCACGTCGGGGTCGTGCTCTACCACCAGCACGGTGTTGCCTTTGTCGCGCAATTTTTGCAGCAGGCCGTTGAGGCGGGCCACGTCTCTTGCGTGCAGGCCTACGCTGGGTTCGTCGAGGATATACAGCATCTCGGTCAGGCTGTTGCCGAGGTGCCGGATCATCTTGAGGCGTTGCGACTCGCCGCCCGACAGCGTGGATGTCTCGCGGCTCAGGCTCAAATACCCCAGTCCGATGTCGCAGAGGTGTTGCAAGCGTTCGACCAGTTTACCCGCCACCCGCGCCGCCGCTGGGTCACTCAAGGTCTTCAAAAACTGAATGAGTTCGCCAATTTCCAAATCCGACAACTCGGCGATGTTGCGCCCGTCTATTCGGCAAGCCAGCGCTGCTTCGTTCAGCCGTGCGCCGTGACACACTGGACACGTCTGCGAGGTGGTAAATGCCTCGAACACCGCTTTGCTGCGGGCCGACATGGCTGCCGCGTCTTTTTTGAGGTACATGCGGGCAAAGCGCTCGATCAGGCCCTCATATTTCAAGTTGAAATCGGTGAAGGCGACTTTGTGATTGTCCGCGCCGTACAGCAAAAGCTTCAATTCTTCGGGGCTGTACTCGTCAACCGGTTTGTCATTGTCAAAAAATCCGGACTGCGCGTAAGTCTTCCAAGTCCAGTGGCTCCCGACCTTGAAATCGGGATGCAAAATCGCGCCGCCGTTCAGCGACAAAGAGCGGTCTAGAAACCTCTCCAAGTCAAGCTGGGTGATTTTGCCGATGCCCTCGCATTCGGGGCACATACCCTGCGGCGTGTTGAAAGAAAAAGCGAAAGCTGGCCCGGCGGAGGGCTGCCCGAAGCGCGAAAAAAGGAGTCTCAGCGGCGCGGCGATGTCGGTGTAGGTGCCGGCTGTGGATCGCGAGCCGCCGCCGACCCGCTTCTGGTCAATGATAATCGGGGCGTTGAGGTGCTCGATTCGGTCGACGTCGGCCTGGCCGTAGTGCGGCAAAAAGCCCTGCACGAAAGCGGTAAACGTTTCGTTGAGCTGGCGCTGCGCCTCGGCGGCAACCGTGTCGAACACCAGCGACGACTTGCCGGAACCCGATACGCCGATAAACACCGTGATTTTATTTTTGGGAATGCGCAGCGAAATGTCTTTGAGGTTGTTTTCACGTGCGCCGTAAATTTCGATGAAGTCGCGAGTGGGTTGGATGGTCATGGTTGGCCTCCTAGACTTCAGATTCCCTGAAAAGAAGATGAAAATTGTTTAGGGTGAGCTTTAATTTCTCTTCATGTCTTTCCTTCTGAAGAAACCCTCAAGGTGGATATTCCGGTTTGTTTTGTCTCTTAGTTGACGCTGTTTATACTCGCTGCATGACTCAATCCAGCCCTATCAAGACAGACAATCCTCTGCTCAACCTCGGTTTTGAAATTCCCTTTGACCGAATTAAGCCCGAACACGCTGAACCGGCGGTAGACATCTTGATCGCCAAGTGCCGCGAGGATTTGGAGCGGGCCGCTCAGGCCCCCAAGCGCCAGTTCGCGGGCTTTTTACAGGAACTCGACACCTTGGGCCAGCAACTCGCGGCGGTGCAAACGGTGGTCGGCCACCTCAACGGCGTCATTTCCAGCGACGAGTGGCGGGCGGCCAACGAAGCGATCTTGCCCAAAGTCAGCGCCTTTTTCACCGAGTTGGGTCTGCATCCGGGGTTGTGGGCGGCCATGAAGGCTTATCAGCAGGGTGCGGACGCTCAGCAGCTCAGCTCCGAATGGACGCGCTTTTTGACTTTAGAGGTGGACGCCTTTCGCCGCAACGGAGCCGACTTGGGCGACGCGGGCAAGCAGCGCCTGACCGAAATCAATGTCAGCTTGGCTGAAATCACCAACCAGTACGGCAAAAATGTAATGGACGGCATCAAAGCCTACGAGTTGTACGTCGGCCCAGAGCGCATGGCGGGCGTGCCGCAGCGCCTCAAAGACGCCACTGCCGCAGACGCCGAAGCGCACGGGAAGGCCGGAATGCACCGCCTGACCCTCCACACGCCGGTGTACGGCCCCGTCATCACTTACGCCGATGACCGCAGCCTGCGCGAAGAACTGATGCGGGCCAATAACCTAGTGGGCGTCGGTGAAGGGCGCGATAACCGCGAACTGTTGCCGCAGATTTTGCGCCTGCGCCGTGAACGGGCCGCGTTGCTGGGCTTTGAGAACTTTGCCGACCTAGTGACCGCTGATCGGATGTCCGGCAGCGCTCAGGCGGCCATCCAATTTGAGCACGATTTAGAAGGGCGCACCCGCCCCTTTTTTGACGAGGAAAACCGCGAGCTGCTGGCTTATTACCGTCAAAAAGCTGGCGAGGACGCACCGGAAATGGCGGCCTGGGACGCTTCTTACTGGGCCGAGAAATTGCGTCAGGAGCGCTACGACTTCGACGCCGAAGTGCTGCGCCCCTACTTTCCGATGGAGCAGGTGCTCTCGGGCATGTTCGAGATTACCCGGCGGGTCTTCGGCATCACGGTCAAGGAAGCGCAGGCGGCGGGCTGGCATGAAGAAGTCAAGTACTACGACATCTTCAATGAAGCCGGAGAGCACATCGCCAGCTTTTACACCGATTGGTTCCCCCGTGACAGCAAACGTGGCGGCGCGTGGATGAACGCCCTGTATACCGGCGGCCCCCGCGAAGACGGTTTCGCTCCGCATTTGGGCCTGATGTGCGGCAACCTCAACCCGCCGAGCGGTGATACGCCTTCACTGCTGAGTCTGGGCGAGGTGGAAACGGTCTTTCACGAGTTCGGCCACCTGCTCCACCACGCCCTTGCCCGCGTGCCGGTGCAGTCGCTGAGCGGCACCAAAGTGGCCTGGGATTTCGTGGAATTGCCCTCGCAGATCATGGAAAACTGGGTCTGGACGCCGGAAGGCCTTGAGCTGATCGCCAAGCATTACCAAACTGGCGAAGGCTTGCCGGACGCGCTCTACCAAAAGATGCTGGCCGCCCGCAATTTCCGCGCCGGGGGGATGGCGATGCGGCAGTACAGCTTTGCCACGGTTGATCTGGCGCTGCACGTCGAGTACGACGAAGCGCAGGGCGATCCGCTGGACTTTGCCCGCACCTTGATGAACCGCTACACCTTTTTGCCGCTGCCGGAAAGCAACTTCATAACCCAGTTCGGTCACCTGTTCTCCAGTCCGGTGGGCTATGCGGGCGGCTATTACAGCTACAAGTGGGCCGAAGTGCTCGACGCCGACGCCTTTTCCCGCTTCGAAAACGAAGGCGTCTTCAACCGGCAAACCGGGCGCGAATACGTGGATAAGCTGCTTTCACGCGGCGGCAGCGTGGAGCCCGCTCAGCTTTACCGCGACTTTATGGGGCGCGACCCCGACCCTGAAGCGCTGCTGCGGCGCAGTGGACTGAGCAAACAGTGAGCCAATAAGTCTGAGCCAGAACTGACCGGGTGGGAAGAATGGGGGTGTTCAGTTTTTGTGACACTCCCGCCTTCACTTCTGACGCTATGATGAGCAGCAATGGCGAATGTCGTAAAGCCTGCCGTGCTGGTCGCGGCTTCCACTTCCTCGCGGGCAGCGGCGCTTTTTGGCCACCTGCCTCAAGCCGACGTCTATCATTCGCCAGACGCCGACACGCTGCTGCGCGAAACACGCCTGCGCCCGCCGGACGTGCTGGTGCTGTATACCGACTTGCCCTCCAGCGTCGCGCTGAGCGAGGTGCTGGGCATCTTGAAGAGCCGCGAAGACCTCGCCAACACCCGCTTTCTGGCGGTGGGGAGTCAGGGCCTGGGCGCACTGCTCAGCGCCGGGGCCGACGCCCTGATGAGCGACAGCACCGCGCCGGAAGCGCTGGCCTTTTTGATCAGCACGTTGCTGGGCCGGGTGCGCCAGCAACGCGAACTGGCTGAGCGCAACCTGGGCCTGCTCAAGAAGCTCGACGCCTGGGAGCATGAGGAGCGGGTGCGCGACCAACTCGTTCACATGCTGGTTCACGATCTCAAAAACCCTATCGCGGCGGTGATGGGCCTGCTCGAAATCGTGGAAGAAGATGAGCGGCTGCCCCAGGACATGAAAGAACTGGTGCATTTGTCGCGGGAAGAAACCCAGCACCTCTTGCACCTGTCGGTCAATATGCTCGATGTCCGCAAGATTCAGGCGGGCAAGATGAACCTCGACTTCGAGCTGATGTTTTCGCCGATGTACACCGAAGTGATCGACTTGGCGCGGGGCGACGTGGGCGCGGGCCTGCGCGAGCGCCGCCTGACCATTGACGTTGCGCCCAACTTGTCGCCAGCGCGGGCCGATCCGGGGATTTTGCGCCGCATTTTTGCCAATTTGCTGAGCAATGCCATGAAGCACACCACCAAAGACGGCAAAATTGAAGTGCGGATTCTCAAGGTCGCCGAAGACGTGCAGTTCACCATCCGCGACAACGGTGAGGGCATTCCCGCCGATGACATTCCTAACTTGTTCGCCGCCTTCGAGCAGTCGCGCCTGACCCTACATGGCCGCTTTGACACCGGCATGGGCCTCGCGTTTTGCAAGCTGGCGATTGAAGGGCACGGCGGGCGCATCTGGGTGGAATCGGTGCGGGGCAAGGGATCGACCTTCACCTTCATTTTGCCGCTGGCCCGCGACGAGGAAGACGACGACGATTTCGCAGAACTGGTGTCGTAACCGCCGCTAGCTCTGCGCTGGCACGAGCGCTTGCACCCTGCCGACCACTCCCGAAGTCAGGCGAACCTTGATGCCGTGCGGGTGGCTGGCCGAGTTGGTCAGTAGCGCCGCCACCACCCCGCGAGTGAGCTGCCCGCTGGCCTGGTGGTGCTTTTGAATCACGTCCACGGTCAGGCCGGGGCGGATGAGGGAGCGGGGCGGAGTCATGGGGTTAGTATAGCTGGTTTTTGAATTTCAGCCCCTCAACGTAATGACCCGCATCCGCTTGCCGCGCTTTGCCGCTTTGCTGGGGATGAGCACTGCCACAGCTTGGCGACGTGCTTGAGGCGGGTTTCGGTGTCGGTGTCTTGCCCCCGAGTCCCAAGGTAACCTTTTTAAGACTTGCCACTTTCACCCCGCACCCAGACGCTAAACTGCTCTGATGACTCTCGCCGTGCCCTCGCTCTCCAAGCTGCTGCCGACGGTGCCGGTGGGCAATCTGATCTTGCTGCCGCAGGTGGCCCGCGCCGCGCTGTTTGCCGCCCACGCTGGTCCCGCCGTGCTGCTGACCACCCCCGACCGCCTGCCGCTTTACGAAGGCGCGGGCAAGCTCGGCGCACCCATCAGCGTCAATCCAGGTCTGCGCGAGTGGGACGACAGAAAAGAACATGTGGTGCTGGACATCCAGACGGCGATGGACCTGTTTCCGTCCAGGCCCGAGGACCACGCCCTGACCTTCAAAGTGGGCCGCCAGTACCCGCGTGAGGAACTGCTCTCGCGTCTGGAAAAACTCGGCTACGAGCGTCTGATCGATGGCCGCCTGGACGAGATTGGCTTCATTCTGCGCGGCGACACGCTGGATCTGTATTTGACGGCTAATCCGCAAGAAGACCAGATCGCCGCCCTTAGAGCTGAGTTTTTTGGCGACGAATTAGACACTTTGCGCGAGCTGAGCCAAGACGGCTTTCCCGGCGAAAAGATGCCGCAGTTCACGCTGGCCCCCACCACCGAATACCTCAGCGAGGTCAAGTGGGACGCCACCCGCTTAGAACTCCTCGCCGGACGAATCTTTCTGGACGCGCCGGAGTTTTACGCTTCCACACTTGGCCCGATGACCGACGTGCTGTGGGCGCACCTCCTGACCCGCGAAGTCAGCAGCTTTGGCCGCGCTCCGCTGATTCTGGAAGACTTCACGCTCGATCTGGTGACGCTGCCGTATTACCGCGCCCGTCTCGGTGAACTGGCCCGTGACGTGGACGAATGGCGGGCGGCGGGCTACCGGGTGCTGCTGCTGGTGCGCCATGACCGAACCGCCACCTATCTGGCCGAAAAACTGCTGGGCAACAAGGAACCCAAATGGCTGAACCTGCCCCGTCTGGAAGCGGGCGAACTCGGGTTTCTGCGCTCCAGCGGCGAGGGCGGCTTTGTCTTGGAGCAGGCCCGCATGGTCGTCCTAACCGAGGATTTGATCTACGGTTTTCAGGGCGGCAGTGCTCTAAGGGGCAAGAAACTCAGCGGCAAACCCGTCACCGACGCGCTGGGCCTGGCGGTGGGCGATTACCTGATTCACCCCGAACACGGCATCGGCCAGTTTCAGGGCCTGCAAACCCGTACGGTGCTGGGCGTCACCCGCGATTACCTCAACATCAGTTACAAAAATGAAGCGTCGCTGGCCGTGCCGATTGAACTGCTGCCCACCCTGCGCCGCCACCCCGGCACCACCGACGACCCGCCCGCGCTGAGCAGCCTAGATAAAAGCGCCTGGGCTAAGGCCAAAGAACGCGCCCGCAAGAACGCCGAGGAGGTCGCCAGTAAGCTGCTGGTGCAGTACGCCGCCCGTCAGGTCACCCCCGGCAACAGCTTCGCGCCCAACCCCGAGTGGGAAAGCCAGATTGAAAAGAACTTTGAATTCGAGCTGACGGCAGACCAGAAGACGGCTCTCAAAGAAACACTCAAAGACCTGGAAGCCCCCAACCCGGCTGACCGCCTGATCTCCGGCGACGTGGGCTTCGGCAAAACCGAAGTGGCGCTGCGGGCCGCTCACCGCGTCATCGGAGCGGGGATGCAGGTGGCGGTGCTGGTGCCCACCACGTTGCTGGCCGAGCAGCACACCTCGGTCTTCGTGGAGCGCTTCAAGGACTTGCCGGTGCGGGTGGAAGGGCTGTCGCGCTTTACCGGCGACAAGCAGGCCAAAGCGATTCTGGGCGATCTGGCGCAGGGCAAGGTGGACCTCATTATCGGCACCCACCGCCTGCTGTCCAGCGACATCGTATTCAAGAACTTGGGCCTGATTATTGTGGACGAGGAACACCGTTTCGGTGTGTCGCAGAAAGAAAAACTGCGGGCCATGCGTGGTCTCCCCGAAATCAGCAAAGAAGGCAAAATCGAGATTCCGGAAGGCGTGAAGGCGATTGACACGCTGGCACTGTCGGCCACCCCGATTCCGCGCACGCTGTATATGAGCATGGTGGGATTGCGCGATATGTCCAGCATTCAAACGCCGCCAAAGGGCCGCAAACCCATTCAAACCATCCTCGCCCCTTTCGATCCGGTGACGGTGCGCGACGCCATCGTCTCTGAGATTGAGCGCGGCGGCAAAGTCTTCTACATTCATGACCGCATCGCCAGCATCGGCGCACGCAGCCTGTATCTGCGTAATCTGGTGCCGGAAGCTCGCATCGGCGTGGCGCACGGGCGCATGAACGAAGAGGAACTCGAAGAAATCATGCTCGGCTTTGAAGAGGGCGCGTTCGATGTGTTGGTGTCCACCACCATCGTAGAAACGGGCCTGGACATTCCAGAAGCCAACACCATTCTGATTGAGCGGGCCGACCGCTTGGGTCTGGCGCAGCTTTACCAGTTGCGCGGGCGGGTCGGGCGGCGCAGCACCGACGCTTACGCCTACCTGTTCTTCCCACCTCGCATGACCGAGAACGCCTCGCGGCGGCTGTGGGCCATTGCCGACCTTCAAGACCTGGGCAGCGGGCACCTGCTGGCCGAAAAAGATATGGAAATTCGCGGCGTCGGCAACATTCTGGGCGAGGAGCAGCACGGGCACGTGCAGGCCGTCAGCATCGACGTATACACCGAGATGCTGGCCGAAGCGGTCGCCAAGCTCAAGGGTGAGCCGCTCAAGGCTGCACCGACGGTCAGCGTTGACTTGCCGATCAGCGCCCGCCTCGACGCCGGATATTTCGGCAACGACGAGGAAGCCCGCATCAGCACTTATGGGCGGCTTTCGGAAGCCCGCACCTTGCAGGCCATCAGCCGTGTCGAGCGCGATCTCCGCAAGAAATTTGGCCCGCCCAGCCCCGAAGTCCAGAATTTCATCGACCTCGCCAAGCTGCGGCTGACCTCGCTGGCAAGGCGGGTGTTGAGCATCGGAGAAACCATGACTGATCTGCAAATTACCTTCGCCTACAAGGCGCTGGATTACGATGCGGGCGGCCTCAAGAAGTTCCCATACAAAACCGAAGTGACCACCTTCCCGCCGTCGCTCAAGATTCAGAAACGCGGCATCAGGGTGGATGATTACGCCAGAACGCTCATTGACGTGCTGGGGTATTTCGGGTGAGTGGAGTCGACACACTGTACCGCTGCGCTGATTAATTGACACCTGCCAGATGCAGCCTTCCAAGCGGCCCTGACCCGTAGGCCACGCCGAGCGGGTAGACTGCTTGACAATCCATGACCCTAACCCAATCTAAAGATTTGATTGCTCCCGATGCTGCCCAGCGCCCGCTTGACGTGGTGGTGCTGGCCGCCGGAGCCGGAACCCGAATGCGCTCGGCCCTGCCCAAAATGCTGCATGAAGTGTGTGGCCGCCCGATGGTCGCTTGGGCCGTCAAAGCTGCCCGCGACGTGGGGGCACGCGACATCGTGGTGGTCACGGGTCACGGTGCAGATCAGGTGGAAGCTGCCCTCGCTGGGCCGGAGGTGCGCTTTGCTCGGCAGGGTGAGCAGCTCGGCACCGGACATGCCTTCCTGCTGGGCGCGGCCAAACTGCGCGGCGACGCCGACGTGCTGGTGCTCTACGGCGACAGCCCGATGCTGAGCGTGAAGACGTTGAACGCCCTGCGCCGTGTTCATCTAGAGGAGCAAAACGCTTTGACCGTGTTGACCAGCCGCCTGGCCGACGCCACCGGTTACGGGCGCATCGTGCGCGGCGAGAGCGGTGACGTGGAGCGCATCGTGGAGCAAAAAGCTGCCACGCCCGAGGAACTGCGTCTCACCGAGTTCAACTCCGGGGTCTACTTGATGGACGCCCGCGCTCCCGAACTCGCCGCTCAGATCGGCAACGACAACGCCGCGCAGGAGTACTACCTGACCGATTTGCTGGCCCTCTACCACCAGCAGGGTGCGAGGGTGGCTGCCTACTGCATTCCCGACCCCAGCGAAGTGATGGGAGCCAATGACCGCGTGCAGCTCGCTGAACTCGCCCGCTTGATGCAGCGGCGCATCAACGAGCGCCACATGCGGGCGGGTGTGACCCTGCGCGACCCGGCCACCGCTTACATCGAAGACGCCGTCACCATCGCCCCCGATGTCATTCTCGAACCCGGCGTGGTGCTACGCGGCCAAACTGACATCGGCACGGGAGCGGTAGTTGGCGCGTACAGCAGCCTGACGGATACCCAACTCTCTGCCCGCGTCCAGATCAGGCCTCACAGCGTCCTTGAGGGAGCGCGGGTTGGTGAAGGCAGCGACGTGGGGCCGTTTGCCCGTCTGCGTGCCGGTGCGGTGCTCGATACGGGCGTGCATATCGGCAACTTTGTGGAAGTCAAAAACAGTCACCTCGCGGCGGGCGTCAAAGCGGGCCACTTGGCTTATTTGGGCGACGCCAGCATTGGAGCCGAGAGCAACATCGGAGCCGGAACCATCACTGCCAACTTCGACGGCGTAAACAAGCACCGTACCCAGATCGGCGCGGGGGTCTTTATCGGCAGTAACGCCACCCTGATCGCTCCCGTGACTCTGGGAGACGCGGCGTTTGTGGCGGGCGGCAGCACCGTCAACGCCGACGTGCCGGAAGGAGCGATGGCGGTGGGGCGCGGCACCCAGCGCAACATCGGAGGCTGGAGCCTGCGCTACTGGAAAAGGATGGAGCGTCAGGTGGCCCAGAAATTGCCCTGGCTCTCGGCCTGGCTCTCGCGGCAAGATTAGAAAGGCGCTCAGGTGGCTTAGAAAGGGGCCGTGAACCTTCAAGGCTCCTTTATGTTCGGGCACTACGCTCAGGGCGTTACATCTGACCTGCCCCCAGGCGCGTATAACCTAGAGAAGCACCTCTAAGCCCCCTGCCGAGTTCAACTTTGCTCCACCTGACCTTCTCACTGAATCACGCGCTAAGCGTTTAAAGGAGTTTTATGGGCCCAATGGAAGTCATTTTAATTGTAGTGGTCGTCGTTTTGCTTTTTGGAGCTAAGAAGATTCCTGAGATTGCCAAGGGCCTCGGCCAGGGCATCAAGGAATTCAAGTCCACCAGCAAAGACACCACCACGGACACCACCGTAGTGACCCCGCGCCGCGACAGCGACGTCTAAACAAGGCGCGGGCCATGACCAAACTCAATGCCGGTGCCAGCGCTCCGATTTTTGATCACCTCGAAGAGTTGCGCCGCCGCATCATCTACAGCTTGCTGTTTTTGGTGGTCGGAGCGGGCATCGCTTGGACGAAGGTGCCGCAGATCATCTTGCTGCTCAAAGAACCGCTGACCTACACCAATCTCTACAAAGCGGACAAGCTCCAACTCGTCGCCACCGGCCTGACTGAGCAGCTCATTTTCAGCTTTACCATCGCCTTGTGGGCAGGACTGGCCATATCTTTGCCGTTCATTCTTCATCAAATCTGGCTGTTTATCGCACCGGGCCTGTATCCGAGTGAGCGCAAATATGCTGGCCCCTTTATTGTCGGTGCGGGCCTGAGCTTTCTGGCGGGCGGAGCGTTTTGCTATTACATGATCTTGCCGCCGATGGTTAAGTTTCTGGTGGATTTCTTGGGCGGTACCGTCGGCGCGATCTTCTCGATTGGTCAGTACATGGGCCAGATCATCACGCTGCTGATCTCGTTCGGGCTCTGCTTTGAAATCCCGATTCTGGCCGTCATCCTGACCCGCATCGGCATCGTCAACCATGTCATGCTCCGGAAAATGTGGAAGTACGCATTCATGGCCTGCCTGATTCTGGCCGCCATCATCACCCCGACGCCCGACCCGATCAATATGAGTATCGCCGCCGCGCCACTGTATTTGCTTTACGAGATTGGCGTGCTGCTCTCGCGGGTCTTCCGGGTTCGTCCAAACGAGGCTTTGGAGTCGGGCAATCCCACTTGAGAGCGGTTATCTCGTACCCTCGCCGTAAACTTATCTAGAAAAACTTGTCAATTGACTAGTGCGCCCCGCATCTTGGTGGGGCGCACTTTTTAGACTAGACAGATGAACCACAACGATTTACCGGTGCCGGATGCCAGCAGCCAAAATCTGCCGAGTATTGAAGATCTACGTGCTCAGATCGACAGCATCAATGACGATTTGATTCGCCTGATTTCGCGCCGCGCCCAACTCGCTGCCGAGATCGGCCATATCAAGACTTTGGAAGGCCGCCCGCACCACTACGACCCGGCCCGCGAAGAGCGGCAGCTCAAATATATCGAGGAAGTCAACCCCGGCCCCTTCACGGCAGCGGCGCTCAAGTCCATTTTCAAAGAGATCTTCCGGGCCAGCCTCGACTTGGAAGAAGCCAACGACAAAAAGCAGTTGCTGGTCAGCCGCAAGCAGCAAAGCGCCGATACCGTTCTGGACATCAAGGGCGTGCGAATCGGCGGAAACGGGCCGCCTATTATCATCGCCGGGCCGTGCAGCATTGAGGGCGAGGAGCAGATGGAAAGCACCGCCGCTTTCTTGGCGGCCAAAGGCGTCAAGATTTTGCGCGGCGGTGCTTATAAGCCGCGCACCAGTCCCTACGGCTTTCAGGGCATGGGCGTCGACGGCCTGATTCTGGGCGCTGGCGCGGCCCGCGAGCAGGGAATGCTGTTTGTCACCGAGGTGATGGATACCCGTGACGTAGAAGTGGTTGCAGAATACGCCGACATCTTGCAAATCGGCTCGCGGAACATGCACAACTTTGCTCTACTGCGTGAAGTGGGCCGCAGCGGAATGCCGGTGCTGCTTAAGCGCGGGTTTGCCGCCACCATCGAGGAGTGGCTCTACGCCGCTGAGTACATTCTGGCTGAGGGCAACAAGCAAGTCATTTTGTGTGAGCGCGGCATTCGCACCTTCGAGAAATGGACGCGCAATACCCTCGATCTCTCGGCGGTGGCGCTGGCCAAGCAAGAAACCCACCTGCCGGTCTTCGTGGACGTGACCCACGCGGCGGGGCGGCGCGACCTACTGATTCCGCTGGCCAAAGCTGCTCTGGCGGTAGGCGCAGACGGCCTACACGTCGAGGTCCACCCCAGTCCCGCCACTGCCCTCTCCGATAACGAGCAGCAACTCGACTTCGCGGGCTACGAAGCCTTTGACGCCGCCATCAAGCCGCTGATGGGTGTTTTGAGCGTCAAGGGCTAAGTAGAGAATGGGGGAGAGAGGAGAGGGCGCTTCTCTCTCTTGGCTGTTTTAGCGGCCCACTGCGGGAGAGTCGCAGATCAGACCCAGTCCAGCTTCGTCCACGGCGGCGGCGGCCACTCCACTTCAATGTCGTCGCCTGCTTTTACTTCGCCGCCACTCAGCACCACGCCCATGATGCCTGCTTTGCGAATCAGGTGGCCACTGTCATCTCTGCCCAGCACGGCGGCCAGCAAGCCGGAGCGCTGAGCAGCGCCGAACCGTTCAATCTGAGCGCAGGGGTTTCGCAGCCCGGTGATTTCCACCACCGCTTCGCCGCCGAGATGCAGGCGCGTACCGGCCGGCAGCGCCAGTAGATCCAGCCCCAATGTCGTTACATTTTCGCCGAGTTGTCCGGCACTGACCTCAAATCCCTGCGCGGCCAGCTCTTCAAAGAGTTCGGCGTGAAGCAGATGAACCTGGCGCAAATTGGGCTGCGACGGGTCGGCAGCCACGCGTGAGCGGTGCTGAACCGTCACGCCGCTGTGGGCATCCCCCTCCACGCCTAGGCCCGCCAGCAAGCGGACACTCGGCTGCGGCGGTTTGCTGAACTCATGTGCGCCGCTCCGGCTGACGGCCCCGACCTGACCAACAGGAGCATCTCTGTTGTGGCCTTCACTGTGACGGCTGTTCATTAACCTGCTCATTGTGTCATATTTCGCCCGTCAGCAGTGCCCACTTTGGCTGAGGCTCTGGCGTGACATTTCACCTGACGCTCTCATGACTTTGGGCCTATCATAGGTTCACCGGCAGAGCGCCCACAACCCAAGTTGTTACTTCTGCTTCTGGCCGGTAAAGAGGTGACTTTGTGCATATCTACAAGCTGAGCGGACGCAATGTTGACGTGACCGACGCCCTGCGCGACTATGTGGAGAGCAAACTGACGCGGCTCGACCGATTTAACGGTCAGATTACCGACGCCCGCGTGACTCTTACCGTCAGAGACGTGCGCGACGCTTCACGCCGCAATAGGGTCGAGGTTCAGCTCAACGTGCCCAACGGCATCATTCGCGCCGAGGAACACAACGCCGACATGTACGCCGCCATCGACAAGGCCGGTGACGTGTTGGAGCGGCAGCTGCGCAAGTTCAAAACCAAAATTATGCGCCACCGCAACGACGCGACGCTCGACGCTGCAGCGCCTGCGCAGGCTGACAGCAGCGGTGACGATGTCAGCGAATTTAACCCCGAGATCGTGCGGCAAAAGCGCTTCGATATGCGCCCGATGTCTGCCGAGGACGCCGTGACCCAAATGGAAGCGCTCGGCCACGACTTTTACGTCTTTTTGAACATGACCACCGATTCCTGCGGAGTGGTGTATCGCCGCAAAGACGGCCACTACGGACTGATTGAGCCGAGCTGACCTGAGCGGTAAGCGCTCAAAGAGTTGGGGCATCTTAAACAAGGTGGCCTAACTGTCTTTGAGCAGCTCCCGTGTTGCGTCTTGATCCCGTTTCAATTGCGCTCTCAGTTCGTCCAGGCCGCCGAACTTCTGCTCCGCGCGGATAAAGTGAAAGAACTTGACTTGCAGTTCTTTGCCGTACAAATCGCCCTCAAAGTCGAGCAAGTTGACTTCGAAGCGTAGCGTGAGGCCGCTGACGGTGGGGCGGCTACCGATATTGGCCATGCCGCTGTACGTTTGGCTGGTTCCGCCAGATTCGACCTGCACCCGCACGGCAAAGACGCCCCTGGGCAGCGCCTTGCCCCCGGCGACCTGCACATTGGCCGTCGGAAAGCCGATGGTGCGCCCCAACTGATCGCCCTGCACCACCACGCCCTGAGCGCTGTAGCGGCGGCCCAGAAAGCGCTGAGCGCCCTCCACGTTGCCGGAGCGCAGAAATTCGCGGATGCGGGTGCTTTTGATGTCCTCACCGCCCAGGCTGTGCATCGGCAGCGCGATCACGTCTCGGCTGACCTGGCGCAGGTCCTCGGTGCTTCCCTCCCTGCCCTTGCCAAAATAGAAGTCCTCACCCACCACGATGGAGCGCGGGCGCAGGCTCCGCAGATCATCCAGAAAATCGGTCTTGGGCCGGGAGGCAAACTCGGCTGTAAACGGCACGGCGATGACTTCGTCAATACCGTAGCGCGAGAGCAGTTCCAGCTTCTCCGGCAAGGTGGACAAAAACTCTACCCCCTGCGTAAAGACGCGGGTGGGCGGATCGAAGGTGTAGACCACGCTCGGCACGTGGTAATGGCGGGCGCGTTCCTTGAGGCGGGCCAAGAGCGCTTGGTGGCCGAGGTGCAGGCCGTCAAACGAACCGATGGCCACCACCGTCTCGGTATCGGGGCGCTGGCTGGGCGAGAGGTAGGTTTTGAGGTTGGTCACGCTCAAGTCAGTGCCGCCCTTCCTGCCTTTTGCCTTCCTGTCCTCTTCCCTGTTGATCGCCGCCTTGCTGATCCACCTGTGCGCCCATTCCGCTGGCGGGCGGCGCACCTGTCAGGGCCAGCAGCGCAGCGGTGACAGTGGCCGCGCTGCCCTTGATGGAGCCGTCGCGCAGGCCGCTCAAGATCGTTTCAGGCCTGAGCCACACCACTTCGATCTCCTCGTCTTCGTCCATCTCTAAGCGCGACTCGCGGGCATTGGTGGCCTTGAAGACAAACAGTTCTTCGTCGCTAAAGCCGGGGCTGGAGTAAAACTGGGTCAGCAAGGTCATGTCGGCGTCAAGTCCGGCTTCCTCTTGCAGCTCGCGGCGGGCGGCGGCTTCGGGGGTTTCGCCCGCGTCGATCAGGCCTGCTGGAACTTCGATGGTGTAGGCGTTGACGGCGTGGCGAAACTGCTTGACGCACAGCAGCTCACCCGACTCGTTTTGCAGCAAAATGGAGACTGCCGGAGCGTGCCGCACGATCTCCCATTTGCCATCCTGCACTTCAAGGCTGACGACTCGCCCGCTGTAAATGCTCTTGGTGGCGCTCTGATCTGACATGAGTCGAGTTTAGCAGGCGGGGGAGAGCAATAAAGCGGGCCACAGCGCTTGACGTTGCTGTGGCCCGCTTAAAGTGCTAGTTGAGTTTAGCCCCGGTCAACTTGACGGAGGAACGCCGGGATGTCGTAGTCTTTGGGGTCGTACTGACTCTGGCCGCGTGAAGATGTGCGGATGGTCGAGGACGGAGAAGGAATCGGGTCGAGTCGCCCGCTACTGAGTGCGGTTTGCGCTTCGTTGAAGCCGGTGGCGATCACCGTGACGCGCACTTCGTCGCCCGCATTTTCGTCAAAGCTCACTCCGAACAGCATGTCGGGGTCGTCGTAGCCGGTGGCGTCACGGATCTTCTCGACGATTTCGTGGGCATCGTTCATCGAGAGGTCGTAGCCGCCGGTCACGTTGACCAGAATGCGCCGTGCGCCTTCCACACCGCGCTCGAGGAGCGGGCTGTTGATGGCGCTGGTGGCGGCCTCCTCGGCCAATTTGTCGCCGCGTCCCGAGCCGATGCCCATCAGCACTGCGCCCGCGTTGGAAAGGAGGTTGCGAACGTCAGCGAAGTCCACGTTGATCATGCCTTCGACATTGATCACGTCGCTGATGCCCTTGACGCCGTAGTACAGCACCCGGTCAGCGATCAGGAAGGCGTCGCGGATAGCCACTTTTTTGTCGATGGCGGTCAGCAGCTTTTCGTTGTTGACCACGATCATGCCGTCGACCCGCTCCTGAAGCTTGATGATACCTTCCTCAGCGACTTTGCTGCGGCGCGGCCCCTCGAACTTGAAGGGCCGGGTCACGATGCCCACCGTCAGGATGTTCATTTCGCGGGCGACTTCGGCCACCACCGGAGCCGCGCCGGTGCCGGTGCCGCCGCCCATGCCCGCCGTAATAAAGAGCATGTCAGTGCCCTCTAGGTACTCTTTAATGCGCTCGCGGTCTTCCATGGCCGCTTTTTCACCGACTTCGGGGTTGGCTCCAGCGCCCAGCCCACGGGTCAGGCGGTCACCAAGTTGGATTCTGACTTCGGCGTGGCTCTTGGCCAGCACCTGCGCGTCGGTATTTCCGGCGATAAACTCCACGCCTTCGAGTCCCGACTCGATCATGCGGTTGACGGCGTTGTTTCCTGCTCCACCGAGGCCGATTACACGAATTCTGGCCGCTTGCATCAATTCTTCTCCTTAAGACCGGAAACTGTCTTCCGTACACTTGATAGTTTAACGCAAGGATACCGTCTAAAAGCCTTGGGCATGGTGGGGTGGTCTGTGCCGCGCTTAGAGGAGCTCAAGTTTTCTCATCAACGTCAATGGAAAGCGCCTCGGCGGGTGGGCCGGGGCGCTTTGAGAGCGGTGAGGAGCGGTTACAGAATGCGGCGGGCGCTGACGTAGCGGCTCGACCAATACGGATTAGACAAGTTGTCGACCATGGTGCGCCCGTAATAGCTGTTGGCGTTGGCGAAGCTGCCGTTGCCCAGATAGATGGCCACGTGCGAGATGCCGCCGCCCATGGTGCTGAAGAACATCAGGTCGCCTGCTTGCAAGCTGCTGCGGGACACGGCGTAGCCGCTGCGCGACTGTGAAGCGGCGGTGCGCGGCAAAGACACACCCATCGAGCGGTAGACCGCTTGGGTGTAGCCGCTGCAATCCAGACCCCAGTTGCTGCTGCCGCCGCTGGCGTAGCGGATGCCCAAAAAGCGCAGCGCAGCGGAGCGGATGGTGCTGTTCCCGCTGGACTGGGGCGCAGCAGCCGTCGCCTTGGCTGAACTGGTCTGGCCGCCGACATTCAGGCGCTGGCCGATTTGCAGGGTGGTGCTGCTCAGACCGTTGAGCTGCATCAGCTTTTGCGGCTGCAAATTGTAGCGCTGGGCGACGCTGGAAAGCGTGTCTCCGGCCCTGACGGCGTAGGAGGCGGCGGTGGCGCTGCCGCTCAGGGCAACTACGGTCAGGAGGATTCGGAAGGCGTTCATGAATAAAAAGAGTTTATCAGGCCTTTAACTTTAAGCCATTCACGCTCAGCTTATTTTAGGGCTTTATCCCTCCTAGACGTTAAAAAACCAATACAAAGGTTCATCTCATTTCCTAGAGGTTATCGTGCTGTTCTCATCTGACTCATCTTTGGGCTCACGTGTGATTTTTCTAGCTTACGGCGCTTACGGGTGTCTGATGCACACTTAAGCTCCAACTCTCTGAGATTGAGTGAGCCAAAACTCATTTTTCACATCTTTCCTGCCTCTCAAAGACTTGGTAAGTGCTCAAGGTCTAGACTTGGGAAATGCGTCTGGCCATTTTTAGCGATATTCACGGCAATTTGCCTGCTTTGGAAGCGCTGCTGGCCGATTTGAGGACTCAAGCGCCCGACCTTTTGCTGTGTCTGGGTGACGTGGCTATGACTGGCCCCTTTCCCAACGAGTGCTTGCAAGCGGTCGCGGCGCTCGGCTGTGGTGTAGTGATGGGGAACGCCGATCAAGCTCTGCTGGAGGCGCTGCCCGCTTTTGTGCCGCGTGGTTTGCCGGACGAGCAAGAAATCTACGACTTGGACGCTTGGAGCCATGCGGCGGTGGGCGACAAAGAGCGCGAGTGGGTGCGGGCCTATCAGCCGACCTTGCGCCCCGCACCGGAACTGCTGGCCTTTCACGGCAGCCCGGAGAGCAACACCGAGGTGCTGGACGCGGGTACGCCGCAGGAGCGCTTGGCCCAACTCCGCGCCGAGTACGGCGACGCGCCGCTGTGGATTGGCGGCCATACTCACCGCCCACTCCTGCGGAGCTTGGACGGTTGGACGCTGCTCAACCCCGGATCGGTGGGAATGCCGTTTGAACTCAGAAACGGCCACTACGTCAATCTGGCCCGCGCCGATTATTTGATTCTGGACTTGGTGGCAGGGGTGTTTCAGCCTCAGTTTCGGCAGGTGCCGTATGCGGCCAGAAGAGTGCAGGACGGCTTTGTGGCTGCCAAAGTTCCCCATGCCGCCAAGTGGGTAGCCGAATGGGTGGACGTGCGCTGAACAGGTCAAGCGGAGCCCTCTTTTCGCTTCACCTGCTGACCAAGTACGGCTAGATTACCGTTTCGGGATTCCGTAAAGAGCGCTCCATCCCTATCGTCGTGAACGGACGCCCTTGAGGACGCCACTCCTTCACTCCCATCTAGCCGTACTTTTCCCATCTCTCGCGTCTTGGGCAGAGCAGCACCTACCGGGCCTGCCCGCTCCGCTCGGTTTATCTAAAGATAAACATTGACCTACTTAAGCAGAGTACCGGGCTTCTTTTCCGCTAATCTGACAAGCATGAGCATTCATATCAACGCCGAAGTCGGCCAAATCGCCCCCACCGTTTTGCTGCCCGGCGACCCGCTGCGGGCAAAGCACATTGCCGAAACTTTTTTCACCGACCCCGTACAGCACAACGACGTGCGCGGCATGCTGGGCTTTACCGGCACCTACAAAGGCAAGCCGGTTTCCGTGCAGGGCACCGGCATGGGTATGCCCAGCGCGGGGATTTATATCCATGAGCTGATCAACTCATATGGCTGCAAAACCCTGGTACGGGTCGGTACCTGCGGCAGTTACCACGAGGAAGTGCATGTGCGCGACCTCATTTTGGCGCAGGCGGCTTCTACCGATTCCAATATCAACAACATCCGCTTTGGAGCCAAAAACTACGCACCGATTGCCGATTTCGGCTTGCTGCTGCGGGCTTATCAGGTGGCCCAGCAGCGTGGCCTGCGCTCACATGTCGGCAACGTCATGAGCAGCGACACCTTTTACCACGACGACTTCGACCAGTACAAAATTTGGGCTGAGTTCGGCGTGTTGGGCGTGGAGATGGAAGCCGCGCAGCTCTACACCTTGGCCGCCAAATTCGGCGTGCGGGCGCTGACCATTCTGACGGTATCGGATCACCTGATTACCCATGAGGAAACTACCGCCGAAGAGCGCCAAGTGACGTTCAACGGGATGGTCGAAGTGGCGTTGGACGCGGCGCTGGAAACTGCTTAAGGCACGAATTTTGCTCGCCTGAGGCGGCAAAACCGCCGACGGTGCTTGGGGCGTCTGTCAAGGTCCGTGTGCGGTGAAGCAGCAGCGTGTTCACGACTCAAGATGGAGAAGCAGGCGGCCAAGTTACCTCAGCCGCCTGCTTTTTTAATTGAGCTGAGTGAGTTGCCAAGAGACTCAGCTCAGAACCGCTCAGTCACCGTCTTGAGCTGCATGAAGTTGCCCAAATACTCCGGCCCACCGGCTTTGCTGTCGGTGCCGGACATGTTGTAGCCGCCGAACGGCTGCACGCCCACGATGGCCCCGGTGATCTTGCGGTTGAAGTACAAGTTGCCCACTTCAAATTCGTTTCTAGCCTGCTCCAAGCGGGCGCGGTTGCGGCTGCACACGCCTCCGGTCAGGCCGTACTCGGTGGAGTTGGCGAGTTCGAGGGCGTGCTTGAAGTCGCGGGCGCGGAAGACTGCCACGACTGGCCCGAAGATCTCTTCTTGGGCGAGGCGGGCGTCACTCGGTACGTCACCGAAGATGGTGGGCTGCACGTAATGGCCTTTTTTACCGCCGCACTCGCCGGGGGCTTCTCCGCCGGTCAGCAGCTTGGCTTCACCCTTGCCGATTTCCTGATACTTGCCGACTTTGTCAAACGATTCCTGATTGACCACCGCTGTGACGTTGCAGTTGGCTTCACCCGTGCCGACGCTCAGCGCTTTGGTGCGCTCCACAAACTGGCCTACCACTTCTTCGTAGACCTCGTCCACCACGATCAAGCGGCTCATAGCGCTGCACTTCTGGCCGTTGAAGCCGAACGCGCCCTGCACCGCAGCGGTCACGGCGTTGGGCAGATCGGCGGTTTCGTCCACGATCAAGGCGTCCTTGCCGCCGAGTTCCAAGATGACCCGCTTGAGCCACTTCTGGCCTTTGGGCACTTTGGCCGCCACCTCGTTGATGTGCAGGCCCACGCTGCGCGAGCCGGTAAAAGTCACGAAGCGGGTCTGGGCGCTCTGAACGAGGTACTCGCCGACTTCCTCGCCCACGCCGGGCAAAAATTGCAGCACGCCAGCGGGCATTCCAGCTTCCAGCATAATGTCCACCACGAATCCGGCGATCATGCCCGAATCCTCGGCGGGCTTGGCAATCACGCAGTTGCCGGCGACAATCGGGGCGGCGAACATGCCCGCGAAAATGGCGTAAGGAAAGTTCCACGGCGAAATGCTGACGCCCACGCCCAGCGAGAGGTACATCAAGCCGTTTTCTTCACCGTCAAACCAGGTGGTTTCCGCCGCGCCGAAACCGGCATACTTCATGGCTTCGCGGGCGTAGTACTCCAGAAAGTCGATGCCCTCGGCCACTTCCACATCGGCCTCGGCGTAGTTTTTACCGACTTCCAGCGTCATCAGGGCGCAGGCTTCCAAACGCCTGCGCTTGAGGATCGCCGCCGCCTTGAGGAGGATGCGGGCGCGGGCGTCCATGCTCCAAGTCTTCCAATCGGCCCAGGCGGCCCACGCGCCGTCGAGGGCACGCTGAGCGTCTTCTATGGTGGCTTTGGCGGTGCTGCCGATCACTTCGGACGTGTCGCAGGGGTTGGTGCTGTAGAGCTTTTCAGCGGTGTCCACCCGTTCGCCGTTGATGATCAGCGGGTAATGTTTGCCCAGCAACTCGGCGCGAACTTTGGCCAGCGCAGCCTGATAAGCGTCCACGTTGGCGGGAACGGTGAAATCGATAAAAGCTTGTGGGCGGTAGGGTTCGACTTTAATCATGGTTGGGCACTCCTTAAGAAGGGGTTGTGGTGTCTAGAACGTGGGGAAAGCGGGTTTGCGCGGCGATTGCCCTTCCCACTCACACCAAATCAAACAAAGACTCGTTCTGCAGGTCTAGCCGCCGCATCTGGGCGTCCACTTGCGGGAGACCCTGCGGATAGAGCTGCGCGGCCACCTGCATCAGAAAGTCTCTGGGGTGTTCGGGCAAATTCGGCAGGCGGCCCAGCAAAAACCAGTTCAGATCGCGGTCGTCAAATTCGGAGAGGGCGTAGGCCCAGGTGCGGGCCAGCGCGGCGTCTTGGGCTTCGGTGAGGTTGTCTAGGCCCGGCAAAAGCAACTGGGCCACATAAGCCGCGTCTGCCGGGCGCTCCGGGTTAAAAGCCGCCAGCACGTGGTCGGCTTCACCGGAACGCGACGCCCAGCCGAGCAAGCCGAAAAACTGGCCCAGATAAAAGCCGTTGATGTGTTCAGGATCGGGAAAGCGGGCGCTCACGGTGTGACCTTGGCGTCCGAAACTCAGCCGCCGAACATGCCGCGCAGCACGAACAAAGCGTTGCTGGGGCGCTCGGCGATCCGGCGGGAGAAGTACGGATACCAGTCGTCGCCGTAAGGGATGTAAGCGCGGACGCGGTAGCCCTCACTCGCCAACTGCTTTTGAAGGTCGCGGCGTACCCCATAAAGAAGCTGAAATTCAAACTGGTCACGCGGGATGCCGTGCGCCAGCACGAACATTTTCACGTCGTCGATGATGCCGTCGTCGTGCGAGGCCACGTTGGTGTAGTTGCCCGCTTTGAGGTTGGCGTACACCAAGCGGCGGTAACTGGCGTTGATATCGGCCTTGTCCTGCATCGCCACGCTTTCCGGCTCGAGGTACGCGCCCTTGACGATTCGCAAATTGGGCTTCAGGTCGGCCAAATCGGCCAAATCTTTCTCGGTGCGGTGCAGGTAGCTTTGCAGCACCGTGCCGACATAGTGATGTCCAAATTCCCCGACCAAGCTGCGGAACTGTGCCAACGTCACGTCGACGCGGGGGTGGTCTTCCATATCCAGCGCCAAAAAGCCGCCGTAAGGCTTGGCCCGGCCCAAAATCCGGCGGGCGTTGGTCAGGCCCAAATCTTCGCCGTCTACTGTCAAGCCCTGCCCCAAGCCCGAGAGTTTCACGGTGATGTACGGCTGAATGCCGGCGGCGGCGGCCTGATCGACCAAGCTCAAAATCTGCTCGGCAAAGGCGTTGGCGGTGTCGGGGCTGTCCACGAACTCGCCGAGTAAGTCCAGCAGACCGCCGATCCCATCTTTTTGCAGGTCTTTGACCGCCTGAATAATGTCGTCGGCTTGGTGGCCCGCCACGAAACGCTGGGCAAGGCCCCAACCGCGTGAACGCATGACGCTTTCCACCGCTTTGTTTCCAGCGACGGTCAGCACAGTTTTGCGGTAGATCTGATCAATCATAATGTGGCTCCTGAAGGCGCTCCCCGCGTTTGCGGCTGAGCTGAGGGAAGCTGAAGTGTTTGAAGTTCGTCCATCACCAGCGCGGCAAAGGTGCGGACATGCTGCTGGGCAGCGGCGCGGGCCGCCTCAGGGTTGCGGCTGAGCACCGCTTCCAAAATGGCGGCGTGCTGATCATGGGTGCGGGGGTAAGCGTTGAAAGTGCGGGTCTGGTGCTTGATGAGCGACACCCTGACTTCGAGGTCGCGGCACAGCGCAAACAACACCGCGTTGTGTGCCGCTTGCGCCACGCGGCGGTGAAAGGCGAGGTCCAACAAGGTCTGCTCCCGGTAGTTGCTGGGTTTAGCGCTGCTGAGTTGTGCAAGCGCCAGCCGCAAGGCCGCCGCGTCATTGAGGTCGTGCTGATCAGCCGCCAGCGCCGCCGCGAGGCCGTCGAGTTCTGCACGCACCACATACGTTTCGGCAATTTCTTGCAGCGAAAGCTGGCGCACCCGCACGCCCTTGTTGGCTTCGGTTTCAATCAGGCCGTCTTGGGTCAGGCGCATCAGGGCCTCACGAATCGGCGTGCGGCTCACCCCCAATCTCGCACCGAGTTCGACTTCCCCGAGGCGCTCACCCGGCAAAAATTCACCGCCCAAAATGGCTTCACGCAAATGCAGATAAACGCCTTCACGCACCAATGCTGGACGCTCGAAAGCGGGCCTGTTGGAGAGTAGGAGCGTCATGTGGATATTGTATACAATCTTTGGGGGAAGTAAAGGGGCAGCGGAAAGCGGCCAAGAGCGGCGGAACTGGCGCGGCAGTCTTTTATGCAATTAGGTCGGCGGCTCCCAACCAGAGCATTTGCTCCTTAGTCTGCGTACAGCGATTCAATTGGGAAAATGCGCTCGGCGAAGCGGCGTACACCTTCTTTTCCGGCCCGCCCCTGGCAACCTTCGGTGCCGAAGCACAGCGTCATATAACGGGTGCGGCGCGAGCTGACCAGCACCCGGTAAACGGCGGCCTCACTGCGCGAGCGGGTGTAGTGGCACAAATCGCAGTGCAGAACCTTATTGCCTTTGGGATCAAGCGGGGTGAACTCAGCGAGTTGAGCGCCGCTGACCAAGGCCATTCGCCCGTCGGCCACCGCGTACAGGCCCAAGGTTTCGCGGGGCGTGGTATGGTCGCCGAACCATTCCCGCGCCGTTTCGGGAAAAAGCTCGCGCAAAAGGTCGTGTTCGGAGTGTTCGCTCATAGCACCCAGTATAAAAAAGTCCAATAACTTCAAACAGAAGATGCCGCCCATTTCCGGCCTGAGGTTCTAACCGTAACAAAGGCGCTCATCGTCATTCTGTTTGTAAGCTAAAATAAAGCAGTGAGAGCTTGCCAGTGAAAGGAGACGGGTGAAATCGCGCAGCACCAACCGCAGCGGCATCGTGATGCGACGCAAAGTCACGCCAGCAGGCGACATTATCGTGACGCTGCTGACGCCGCAGGGCAAAATCAAAGCGGTGGCGCGGGGCGGTGTGCGCGGGCAGCAGGCCAGCCGCCTGAACCTCTTTCATCACGTCGGGGTGCAGCTTTACCAGACGCCCCAGGCCGACCTCGCCACCGTGCAGCAAAGCATTTTGGAAGGAGCGCTGCCCAGACTCTCCGAGCCGGAGCGTCACCCCTACGCGCACCTACTTTCCGAACTGGCCGACGCTCTGTTTCAAGAAGGCGAGTTTTCGGAGCAGGCCTTTGACTTGTACGCGGGCAGCTTGCGCGGCGTCTCGCGGCACCCTGATCCCGAATGGGTGGCGCTGGTGATGAGTTACAAACTGCTGGCCCTGGCCGGATTCGCGCCGCGCACCCGTCACTGCGCCCGCTGCGGAGCCGCCGACCCCTCACATCCCGATCCACTGGGCGGCCAACTGCTGTGTGGGGCCTGCTCCAATCAGCCGCCGCACCCCCCTGAGCGCCTTGAATTTCTGCGCGAAGTGCCGCGCCGCAGTGTGCGTGCTTTGATGGACGCGCCGCTGAGCGCCGAGCAGCGCCCCGCCGTGTGGCGCAGCCTGGAGCGGTTCGTGACGGTGCAGATCGGTAGCGTGCAAAGTTGGCGCTCGCTGGTGGGCGGCGAGGCGGTGGGGGCTTGAGCGCTGAGCGTCCGCACTGTGCTGGGCTTCCAGCAACGCTAAATTGAGCGCTGTGATTCGCCTTCTTTCTCTACCGATTTCGTGCTTCCTCCTTGCGCTGAGCAGCGGTCTGGCTGCTCCGCTCTCCGATTCCGCCGCGCCGTTTCAGGTGAATGTCCCGGATAGCTGGGTACAGCGCCCTTATCCCAATCATTTGCCCGGTATGCTGGTGATCGCCCCGGGCACGCCGCCGCCGGTGGTGCTGCAATTTTTCTATGCGCCGCACAAGGGAAAGCAAAACGACACCAAGATGCTCGCTGATTTCATTGGCGGTGTGGAAGAGTCGATGAGTGGTGATGGGCGTGGCAGCGTCAAGCAGCTCAGCACCCGTCCGCTCGACGTAGACGGAATCAAAGGCACCGAGCGCCAGTATGACCTGACCCTCAAAGCCAACGGCGTTACGGTTCGCACAAAAATCTGGTACGGCGTCAGCGCCAAAAACTTGCTGTCCTTTCAGGTGACCATCGGCACGGCGGCCACTCCAGCGCAGGCCGCCGCCTTCGACAAAGCGCTCAAAACGGTGAAATTCAAGCGCTGATTTCTTACCTTCAGTCTCGCCTGACCTCGTGATGCACCCGGCACCGCGCTTCGTAGGCTTCCTGAGCGCCGACCATTACCACCGGATCGTCAAAGTGGGCGGGCTGACCCCCGATGAGGCGCTGAGTACGGGTGGCCGGTGCGCCGCAGACCACGCAGATGGCCGTCAGCTTCTCGACACTCTCGGCGCGTGAAAGCAGTTCCGGCATCACGCCGAACGGTTCACCACGGAAGTCCAAGTCGAGGCCCGCCAGAATGACGCGCACGCCTTGATCCGCCAACTCTAGAGCCAGCGGCACCAATCCCTCGTCAAAAAACTGGGCTTCGTCAAAAGCCACCACATCCGGCAAATCGGTGGGCAAGCCGAACAAACCGCCCTCGCCGCTGAGATAAGCGCGGGCGTCCACCGTGCCCGCCACCGCCACCGCCTCGGCGCTCTGGCCGGAATGGCTGGCCACGCGGGTGGCGTGATAGCGGGTGTCGATGGCAGGCTTGAACACCACGGCCCGCTGACGAGCGATCACCGAGCGGTTGACGCGGCGAATCAGTTCTTCGGATTTGCCGCTGAACATCGGCCCGACGACGACTTCGAGGTGGCCGCCGGAATAGGGAGACTTGAGCATTCTTTGCGAGAGTGTATCAGGTGGGAGGAGCAGAGCAGGTGGGGAGGGTTCAGCAAGCGCCACAAAAAAACCGAGCCACTTGGCCCGGTCTGGTGCTTCAATAAATTAAAAAAGTGCTTTGTTACTCGGTTTTGCCACGGTTGCGGTAGCCAGTGCCGAAGCGCTTGTTGAACTTGTCTACGCGGCCCTCGGCGTCGAGGAAGCGCTCTTCGCCGGTCCAGAAGGGGTGAACGCCGCTCCAGACATCAACGTGGATTTCAGGCTTGGTGCTGAGCGTTTCCAGAACGACTTTGCCTTGATAAATGATTTTGCAGGGAACTGCTTTGGGGTGAAGGTCTTTTTGCATTATGGTTTTCCTTTGCCGTCACGTCGTGGGTGCGTATACGGGCTAACCGAAAAACTATAGCAGCAAAGAGGCCAAAAAGCTAGCGCTGCTCGGTGCTGAGCGGCACTTTGAGGTCGGTTTCGTCGCGGCCCCGTGCCACGTCGCGCACGCTGCGGCGGCCAAAGCTGTGCATCAGGTCGCGCTCGGAAAGGCGCAAGACAGTGGGCCGTCCGTGCGGGCATGACCAGGGCTGATCGCAGGCGGCGAGCTGCGCCAGAAGGGCTTCGCCGCGTCCCTGATCCAGCATTCCCGCTTTGAGGGCCGGAGCGCAGGCCAAGCGGCCCAAAACTTCGCGCTCGGCGTCACCGCTGACACCCAGCGCCGATTCAATAATTTGCTCGTGCAGCCTCGGCAGCGGTAGGGCAGCGAGGGCGGCGGGCAAACTTCGCAGCCTGACCAGCCCCGCGCCGAATTCTTCCAGCGTCAGGCCCCAGCTTCTGAGGTCGTCGCCGCGCTCGTGCAGGCGGGCAAGTTGTTCGGGACTGAGTTGCAGCAATTCGGGTTCCGGCAGCTCAAACGGCGGCTCAGCGCGGAGGCGGCGCGAGAGTTCTTCGTAGAGGACGCGCTCGTGGGCGGCGTGGGCATCGATGACCCACAGATCGCCCTCGCCCTCGGCCAGCAGATAGGTCTGGCGGTATAAGCCCACCAACGTCAGGCTTGGAAAAGCTCCTTTCTGAGTCGGGTTGGGCGCGGGGGCAGGCACTCGCAACTCCGGCAGCGGGCGCGAGAGCGGGTGCGAGCTGAGCGCCGCTTGAACCGCCGCCGTCACCTTGAGGCAGAGTTCTTGCAGATCGGCCAGCGCCACCACTGCTTTTGCAGGATGGACATTAGGGTTCACATCTTCGAATGGCAAAGTCAAATCCAGCACGCACAGCGGGGCGTGTCCGGCGGAAAGCAGTTCAGCGTATCCGTCGATCACGGCGCGTTCCAGTTCCGGGGGAGCCAAGACGGGGCGGCCATTCACTGAGAAATGCATTCGGTCACGGCGCGGGCGGCTCAGCTCGGGGCGGCTGATGACGCCTTGCAAAGTAGGCGTGCTGACGCTGATGACGCGGTTGGCGTTGAGCGGGCCGTAAACGCTGGCCACCGCGCCCCTATGATCGGCGGGTGCGTGGAGCAGCCTCGTTTCGCCGTCTAATGTCAGTTTCCAGTGGAGGCGCGGCCAGTGCAGCACGTAGCGCGAGACCAGCGCGGTGATTTCGCGCAACTCGGCTCCCGCTGGAAGCTGGGTGCGGCGGCGGGCGGGCAGGTGCCCGAACAGATCCGAGACGCTGACGGTACTGCCTGCCGGAGCGCTGACTTTGGTAACCTCCACGACGTCACCGTGGGCGGTGAGCAGGGTGGCCCCCAGTTGCGCGGGCGGGCGGGTGACGAGCCGCAGTTGCCCGGCCTGCGCCGCCGCCCACAGTGCCTCGCCCCGGAAGCCCAGCGTGGTTACGCGGTCGACCGATTCGAGTTTGCTGGTGGCGTGCCGAAGTGGGGAGAGGGGTACGTCTGAGGCTGGAATGCCGCTGCCGTTGTCGCGCACCCGAATGAGACTCAGGCCGCCGCCGTCCACTTCTATTTCAATGCGGCTGGCGAGGGCGTCTAGCGCATTGTCCAGCAGCTCGCGCACCACGTCTAACGGGCGTGAAACGACCTCGCCAGCCGCGATCAGGCGGGCAGTTTCGGGGGAGAGGAGGCGGATAGACACGCTTCAGTGTCCTGCGTTCGGATGCGGGCAAAGGTCGTGGACGCGGCCAACGCTTAAATCGAGTGCGCCACTCGGCAGAATGTGGACGGTCATTCCCTGACCTCTATACCGTCCCTGCGTTCCTAACACGTCATTCAGCGCGTAGCGGCGGCCCCGGTAGCGCCGGATCATCAGAGACTGTGTGTTGGACGGGATGAGTTGCAAGGTCTGTCCACTTCGGCAGGAGAGTGTTTCGAACGGCAAGTTCATGGAACCCGGCGCGAGAACAGCTCCACCGTCGGCCAGCACGGAAGAAAGGCCCGATGCCAGACACAAGACCAGCCCTCTTTTAATCGTTTCCAGTTTCACAGCTCCCCCTGCCACTTGTGCAGCGTCGCCAAAGCCTCCAGCGGCGTCAGCCGCGTCAAATCTAGCGCGGCCAACTCGGTGTGCAGCGCGTTGCCCTTGGCTTCGTCACGGGCGTTGAGGCCGCTGAGGAGTGCGGCGGCGCGGGTGGTCACGCGGGCGGGCAGTCCTGCGAGGCGGGCCACTTCGACGCCGTAGCTTTGGCTTGCCGCCCCAGCAATCACCTGATGGTAAAACGTCAGTGCACCAGCATCTTCCTCTGCGGCGACGTGGAGGTTGATCAAACCGGGCAGCTGGCCTTCAAGACGGGTTAGCTCAAAATAATGGGTGGCAAACAGCGTATACGCGCCCGTATCGTGCAGGTGTTCCAGCGCTGCCTGCGCAATGGCGAGGCCATCTAAGGTGGAAGTGCCGCGCCCGATTTCGTCCAGAATAATCAGCGATTTGGGCGTGGCGTGGTGCAAGATGCCCGCCAGTTCGTGCATCTCCACCATGAAGGTGCTTCTTCCGCCTGCTAAGTCGTCCGACGCGCCGATGCGGGTGTGGATGCTGTCGAAGATCGGCAGGTGGGCCGCGTCGGCGGGCACGAACGAGCCGATCTGGTGCAGCAGGGCGCAGATGGCCACAGTGCGGAGGTAGGTGCTTTTGCCGGCCATATTCGGCCCAGTCAGCAGCAGGGTGCGGCGGCTGGGCGAGAGTTCGGCGTCGTTGGGTACGAAGGTGCCGCTACTGACCAGCTCCACCACCGGATGACGGGCCTGGCGCAGGGTCACGGTCTGGTCGGCGTCCTCCAAAGTTTGCGGGCGCGTCCAGGCGCGGGTCGCGGCGATTTCGGAAAGGGCGCACAGCACGTCGAGTTCGCTCAAGGCTCCGGCGGCTTCGCTGAGCGCCTCAGCATGAATACTCAAGCCTGCCCGGAGTTCGGTGAACACTTCCACTTCCAGCCGCTCGGCGGCCTGCTCTAAGCGGGCAATTTCACGCTCACGCTCGCGCAAATCGGGCCGGGTAAAACGGGCGCGGTCTTTGAGGGTGGCGATCTGGCGGTAATCGGCGGGCACCTTGCTTAAATGCGCCGCCGTGACTTCCAGAAAGTAGCCGAACACGTTGTTGTAACCGACCTTGAGGCTGCCGATGCCGGTGCGCTCGCGCTCACTGCGTTCCAGCTCGGCCAGCCAAGCGCGGTGGCCCAGCGCTTCGGTTCGCAGGCCGTCCAGCCCAGCGTGAAAGCCCTCGCGGATCAGGCCCCCGTCGGAAGCCCGGATAGGCGGCTCGTCTACTAGGGCAGAGCGGATCAGGCGCACCACATCGGGCAACGCGCCCAGCCTTGCCCGCACGCCCGGCAGCAGCCCTGCGCCACTCACCGAACTCAGCAAGTCAGTGGCGTCAGGAAGGAGTTCTAAGGTGCGGGCCAGTGAAGCCACTTCGCGGGGTGTGGCGCGGGCCGAAGCGACGCGGGCGGCGAGGCGCTCCAGATCGTGGGCACGGTAGAGCAGTGCCCGCACGCCGCCGCGCAAATCGCTGGCGCGGGTCAGGGCTTCCACCGCGTCCAAACGGGCCTCCAAGCTGAGACGGTCGAGCAGCGGTGAGCGCAGCCAAGCCCGCAACCTGCGCCGCCCACCTGCCGTGCGCGTTTCGCCCAGCGCGTCCATCAGGGTGCGGCCCTGCGGCGACTGGGCGGTAAAGATTTCCAGCGCCCTAAGCGCCCACTCGCTCAGGCGCATCTGCGCTCCGGGTTCAAAGCGGCTCAGGCGGCGCACCATCTTGAGGTCTCCGCCTTGCACCCCGGTGTGGATGCTGCGGGCGTAATTCAGCACCGCGCCGCAGGCTCTGGTCAGGCCCGAATGCTGCTCCAAGACGCCGGGCACCTCGCCCAGCACTGCCACCAACGCTCCTCGGCAAGCCTCGTCTTCAAAGTTGCCGTGCGAGAGCATCAGCGGGAATCTCGATTTGAAATCGCTCAGGAGCGCGGCGTTTTCGGAGAGTTCGGGAGCCAGCAGCACTTCTCTGGCCCGCCAGCGGCTGAGTTCATCGTAGAGGGCGGTGCGGCTGCCGAACGCGGCGCAGCGGAACTCCCCGGTCGATACGTCCAGCAGCGACAGCGCGTAGCCGTCGCCCGTCGCCACCGCCGCCAAATAATTTTCGTCGGCGGTCAGGTGCCGCTCCTCAGTGACGGTGCCGGGGGTCAGCAGTTGGGTGACTTTGCGCTCCACCAGGCCCGCGCCGGGAAGTTCCATCTGCTCGGCCACCGCCACGCAGACGCCTTTGCCCAGCAGGCGTTCCACGAAGCTGTCGAGCGTGCGGATCGGGATTCCGGCCATCGGGGTCGAGAAGTCCTTGCTGCTCTTGTGGGTCAGGGCGATGTTGAGCAGGCGGGAAGCGCGTTCGGCGTCCTCGCCAAAGGTCTCAAAAAAGTCGCCGCACTGAAACAGCAGCAGCGCTCCCGAATGCTGGGCTTCGATTTCGTCGCGCAGCGCCACGTACTGCTCCAGCATCGGCGGCAGCTTACCGGAGCCGCTTCCCCTGAGTTTGCCGCGCTGCGGATCAAGCGTGAGCGCCAAAATGGTTCCCGTCATCTGCTCGGCAGTCTAGCGTTTCTGTTGTGAGCGTAGCGGGGAGCAAGCTCACGGTTTGAACACTCAGCGCTTGACTGGGTTCAGCTCGCCCGAACCGCTCGGCTGCGGCGCTTGGCTTCATACATGCGGCTGTCCGCCAGCTCGAGGAGCGCCGCCGCGTCTTGCGGCTCAGCGCCTTTGGGGTGATAGGCCACGCCCGCGCTTGCTCCCGCCCTAGGAAATCCAGCGGTTCGCAGGCGCTGCACTGCCCGCTGCACCCGTCCCAAAGCTTCTTCCTCGGCCAGCGGCGTGAGATTGGGCCACAGCACCGCGAATTCGTCACCGCCGAAACGGTAGACCTTGCCCTGCGGCGTAAATTGAGCTTGCATCTCGCTGGCAAACTTCACCAAGAGCGCGTCACCGCGTGCGTGGCCTTCGTGATCGTTGACCAGCTTGAGGCCGTCTAGATCGGCCACCAAGACGCCGTAAGGCTCGGTCAGTTCGTCCAAAACGGCCATCGCTTGATCGAAGGCGCGGCGGTTGCCGAGGCTGGTCAAGCTGTCTTTGCCTGCCGCTTCTTCAACTTGTTTGAGGTGAGCGTGCCGTTCCAGGAGAGCCCGAATGCTGCGGGCCGCCGCTTCGCACAGCGCCCGGTCACTGCTGCGCCAAGGCCGGGGCTGTAGCCTGAGCGTGACCAAAACGTACTGTCCATCTTGGTAGCTGCCCAGCGGCAACACCGCCATTGCCCGCACGCCGCGCTCGATAAAGTCGGGCACTGCGTGCGGATGAGCGGGGTAATCGTCTATAAAAGCCGATTTTTGCTTCTGGGCCGCCGTGCCGCTCACGCCCTGACGGTAAGCGCTGAGGCTTTGATCCACGGCCAGTTTGAGTTTTGCGGCTTCGCTGCTGTACTGCCAGCCTGCAACCAACTCGAGCCCCGCGCCGCTGCGCAGCACCAGCCCCGCCCAATCGACTTCCACCGCTTGGCTGAGCAGCTCGGCGCTCAGTTGAGCGGCTTTGGTTGGTTCCAGATCGGTGTCAAAGAGATCGGTGATGGCCGCCAGCGTTTGGGCGTGGGCTGCCGTGCGGCGCAGCTCATCGACTTGCGCGGCGCTGGCGGCCACTTGGCGGCTGAGTTCCAGTTGGCTGACCCGCAGTTCCAGCGCTTCCATCACCACCGCGCCGAAGACTTTGAGCATCAGCAGTTCCCGCTCACCGAAAGGATGCGCTTGGGTGTCGATAACGCACAGCGACCCGATGGCGTGTCCATCTGGGGTCATCAGCGGCACTCCCGCGTAAAAGGAGATGTGCGGCTCACCTACCACCAGCGGATTGCCTTCAAAACGCGGATCGCTGGCGGCGTCTTCGACGATCATCACGTCGTCACTCAAAATCGTCCAACTGCAAAACGACACTTCACGCAGCATAGTGCCGCTGTCCATGCCAACACACGATTTTCCCCACTGGCGAAACTGATCTACAAAATTAATCAGCACGATGGGCACTTTCAAGACTTCGGCCACCAAGGCCGTGAGCCGGTCAAAGCTCTCTTCGGGGGCGGAATCAAGAACGCTATAGCGGGCCAAAGCCATCAACCGCGCGTATTCAGATTCGGGGAGGGGAGCCGCTTGCATTGCTCAATTCTGCTCTTTATCCACTCTCTTTGCTCTGACAGAACATACACTCAAGGTAAACTTCTTCTCAAACAAGCACTCATTTTGTGTCAATTGGAATTGATGTCAACCTCTTGGGATTATTTGGTAGAGATGAGTAAAGAATGGGTCTTTATGTGGGCACGTCGGCAAAGCTCTTTCATCTCATATTTAGGCTCAGCTTTCATCGTGTAGGCATGAAAAAGATTCTGATTCTCAGTGTTTTAATTGCCACCGTAACTTCTGCACAGGCCGCTTCCATGCTTTCTCACACCGACACCAATTTTTTAAACAAAGCGGTTATGGGCAATATGTTTGAGATTCAGGCCTCACAATTGGCTCTGACCATGGCCAAAGCTCCTGCCGATCAGACCTTCGCCAAGCAAATGATCAGTGACCACACCAAACTCGGCAGCGACGTTCAAGCGGCAGTCGCCAAAGTTGACGCCAGCATGATGTTGCCGAGCAGCGTATCCAAAGCCCAGCAGAGAATGCTGAACAAGTTGAAGAAATCGGGCAAGAATTTTGACAAGCTCTACAAAGCCGATATGCTCAGCAGCCACGCCAAGACCATCACTCTGTTTGCAAACTACACCGCGTCACGCCACGCCAATCCCACCATTAAAGCGGCCGCGATGAACGCTTTGCCGACCATCAAAACGCACCATGATGAAGCCAAGACACTGCCCAAAATGTAATTGAAAGGCAAGAGTGCAACCAAAAAAGCAGCGTCCTGACATTGGAGGACGCTGCTTTTTTGGAGCTTATGAATGAGCAGAACTCAATTGACGCTTACGTAAGCCTTCAAAAACTCGTCGATAATGCTTTTGCCCTGCGAGGTCAGAAAGTCGGACAGGCCGTCATTGTTTTGCAGCACGCCGTAATAAGCGCTGCTCCAAACGCTGACCGGCTGCTTATACGTGTCAGTGGCTTTAGGGGAAAAATAAGACGTGCTGTCGTACACGTTGATTGAGCCGTACCAAGCGCGGGGCGTGCCGGTGGTTGCGCCAAAATCGAGCGCCACCGCGTAATCGGAGCAAGTTTTAGCGCCGAGTTCGTCAATCTTGATTTTCTTGGCCGCAGTCTGAGCCACGAAATAATCGTAGAGGCCTTGAGCGACTTTACCGGAAGTGGCTTCCATGCCGCCGATGCCCGCCGTGAAAGAGTCGTCGTCGACGCACAGTTTAATGCCGGACAAGTTGTCGTTGTCGTCGACGGCCAAAGCGGAAGAGCCCAAACCGAGCACAAGAGCAGTCAGAAGCAGAGTTGTTTTTTTCATGTTGACCTCGGCTCTCATTGCACGCTTTTTGGTGGCAAGGCGGTGTGAACCAAGAGTCAATGTCTTCGCCCCCACTGGCGGGAGACAGCAGCGGCGGGCGACCACAAAAAACGCGCCCGAAGACGCGCTTTTCAAAAGGGAATTGAGATTTACGACTTGACTTCCGCAAAGCGGCGCGAGACTTCGTCCCAGTTCACGACGCTCCAGAAGGCTTTGAGGTAATCGGGGCGCTTGTTTTGGTAGTTCAGGTAGTAAGCGTGCTCCCAGACGTCTACGCCCAAGATAGGTGTGCCGGAAACGCCTGCCACCGCCTCGCCCATCAAAGGGCTGTCTTGGTTGGCAGTGCTGACGACGGCCAATTTGCCGCCCTGCACGACCAGCCAGGCCCAGCCGGAGCCGAAGCGGGTCTTGGCAGCGTCTTCAAGTTTTTCCTTGAAGGCGTCCATCGAGCCGAAAGCGTCGTTGATGGCCTGGGCGAGTTCGCGGCTGGGCTGCGTGCCTGACTTGCCCAAGACCGTCCAGAAGAGGCTGTGGTTGGCGTGGCCGCCCGCGTTGTTGCGCAGGGCAGTCTTTTTGTCGGCGGGCACCTGATCGAGCTTGGTGATCAGTTCTTCCACAGGCAAGTTAGCCATCTCGCTGCCTTCGAGGGCTTTGTTGGCGTTGTCCACGTAGGCTTGGTGGTGCTTATCGTGGTGAATCTCCATGGTGCGGGTGTCAATGTAGGGTTCCAGCGCGTCGTAAGCGTAAGGCAGGGGGGGAAGGGTATAGGTCATGGGGGGTGCTCCTTTTTGAGTTGGGCCAGCCGGGCGAGGAAGCCCGGCCGCCTCATGGCGTGGTCTTCATCTTAACGCCGCGCCTTGGGGGTTGGGCCTTCAGGGCTTCTTTAGACGCGCCTTGCCAAATTGCCACTCGGCTGAGTTGGCTTTATATTTGGCGCTACGGCTGTGGTTTATCTGAGGTTTGCCTGAAGATTGCGGCCCGCGTGGAGTGGGCAAGCGCTGAGAATGAACGTTGCTCGGTGGGTTCGCAGCAAGTTATGGGCTGAGCGCCATCACTCCAGCGTCAGTTTGCCAGTGCGCTCGGCAAAGCGCCGCCCAGCGCCACCCAAGCGCTCAGCAAGTCTTCCGGCGGCGGCGCGGTGAGGTGCAGCTCTTCGCCGGTGGTGGGATGTGGAATGGTCAGTTGCCAAGCGTGGAGGGCCTGCCGTCCGATCACTTCGCTGGCGCGGCCATACACCTTGTCGCCCACAATCGGGCTGCCGAGGTGAGCTAGATGGACGCGCAATTGGTGGGTGCGTCCGGTACGCGGCTCACAGCGCACCAGGGCCAGCGTGCGGCCGTGTCCGTCTGGGTGCTGGGCGAGCGGCACGAAACGGGTCTGGGCGTCGCGCGAGTTGCTGCCGCCCACCGTCATGTGCTGGCGCTCGATCAGGTGGCGTCCAATTGGAGCGTCCACTTCGGCGACCCGCTCGGCTTTCCACTGGCCCGCCACAATCGCCAAATACACCTTCTGGGTTTCGCGGGCCTTGAAGCTCTCCGAGAGCGCGGCGTGGGCCGCCACCGTCTTGGCCACCACGATCACGCCGCTGGTGTCTTTGTCGAGGCGGTGGACGATGCCGGGGCGGTAGCCGCCTTCGGTATCAAAGTCGTCTTGCTCCGGCAACTTCATGCGGCCCAGGAGGGCATTGACCAAGGTGCCGGACGTGACGCCGGGAGCCGGATGGGTGGTCATCCCGGCAGGCTTGTTGAGGGCGATCAGGGCGTCGTCTTCATAGAGCACTTCAAGAATCACGTCTTCCGGCAGGACGTGGGCGCTGCGCGGCGGCGGCAAGGTCAGCGACAGGGTTTCGCCGCCGCGCAGCTTGACGCTGGATTTGGCGGCGAGCTGGCCGTCCACCAGCACTTGCCCTGAGGCGATGAGTTGAGCCACCTGCGAGCGGGACACGCCCGACAGCTCGGAAAGCGCCGCGTCGAGGCGTCCGGCGACGGCAGTAAAGGTAAGGGGGTCAGCAGACATCCCTCAAGTGTACAGGCCTGAAGTGTGGGGAGCAGAGAACGGCTATTCGTCCCAATCGTCCAAAATAATGTCGTCCAACGCGCCGCCTTGGGCTTTTCTGGCGCGTTTGTTCTCGGCGCGGCGCTCTTTTTTGCGTTTGGGCTTGGGCGGCAGGCCGATCACGTAACGGCCCTGTCCGCAGCGGGCTTCCACTTCGCCGAGCTTTTCAAACGGATCACTTTTGCCCGCGCCCGCCGCGTGGAAGTGCTGAGCGCCGCAAAACGGGCAGGCGGACACCACCCAGAATCCCACCGAGGTGCCGGGCAACTCGCGGAAGGCTACGGCGACATCGGGAACGCGGGGCGCTTTAGGCTTGGCCATACTGGCAAAAAGGTAACGCAGCCGCACCAACAAGACTGTGAGACGTGCAGGCGGCGTGTTGGCCCTATTCCTCACCCGATTTGGGAGCGCTAGGCTTCCTCACCTTCCGGTTCCAGCAAATACGTCACCACGCTGCGGGAGTGCAGGAATCCGGCGCGGGTGTACAAAGTGCGGGCTGGCCCTTCGTGGTCGTGGGCACGCACCTGCACCGCCCGCACTTCGGGGCGCTCAAAAGCCCGCTTCGCGGCGTGCATCAGCAGGGTTTTGCCGTGGCCCTGTCCGCGCTCGGCGGGATGAACGGCGAGGTAAGTCATGCGGGCGAGGTCGCCGTCGAGTTCGGTTTCGGCAAAGCCGAGCGCCTTGCCGCCGCGCCTGAGCACGCTGATCTGCACGTCGGGCGAGTGCAGGTGGGTCAGCAGTTGCGCCTCGCTCCAGTGCAGCCGCTCGCTCCAGGTGTCCTCGGCAGCGCGGTAAAGGGCGCGGTAGGTTTGGGTATCGGCGCTGTGATCCAGCGTCAGGCCATCTGTCAGCGCCGCCGCCGCGCCAAGCTGACCGCGTGACAGGCGGTAAAAATCGGTGGAATGCATCGGCAAAAAAGCCGCTGCTTCCAGCGCTCCGCGCACCGCCACGTTGTCGCGGGCGGCAAAGGCGTACACGCTTTGGTTGTCGCTGTGTTTGAGAGCCGCGCCGAGCAAGCGGGGCAAATTGCCCGGCGTTTCTGAAAGCGGGCCTTCGAGCAAGAGGCCGTCTTGAAACGGCGACAGCGCCGCGAACGCCGTGACGCTGCCGAGGTCGTCGGCGGTCACCAAACAGGTTTTGCCGCTGTTCTCAAGCGCCAAATCGTCGGGCGTGCGGGCGTCTGGAGCGAAGACTTCGCGCTCTGGAGCGCCGTCCATCCAAGAAAGTAAGCTCACCACATCTGGGCCGTCGCTGGACTGCAAGCTGCGAATCATTGACCTGACCTCCCTTGACAAGTGGAAAAGACAGAAACTCAAAACGGTGTTGGACGCTTTTTAGTGTAGACGTACATCGGTGAAGGCGAACTGTAAATCCTCACGGCATTTTCCCGCGCGGGCGTGCTAGACTTTGCTCATGCCCTGAACTGGGTACGGACTGCACTCTCCCACGCAACGCCACGACGCGCGTTTCGGGGGATTTTTTGTTTTTGGCAGGTCATTTCCTTTTTGGCAAAGCAGTGGGCCGGCAAACCAAATGGAAAACCAAACAAGCACGTGAAGGAAGGCAACACCAGGGAGGGGTCGCTTTGAAAGAGCAGACAGATTTGATGGCCTTACGCGCTCAGCTCGCCAAAGCTGAGAAGGCCAGTCGGCGTAAGCCCGCTCCCGCGCCCAAGCCAGCCAACTTGGCCCTCAAGCCGCTCAGCCCGCAGCGCGAAGCTGAGTTGCAGGGGGTCAGCACCGATGATTTTTTGCTTTCCCGCGCCCACTCCCGGCTGCGCGAAGCGGTCTACGAAGGCCACTATCACGTCTGCACCCACGCCACCCACCACGCCCGCGCCGAGGGATTCTTGGAACACGACATCATGCAGGTGCTGCTGTCCGGGCGGGTAAGGGCCATTTATCCGCAGGAGCGCCGCTGGCTGGTGGCCGGGTACTTTGAAGCCTGCACCATCAAATTGCCGCTTCACGTCGTCGTGCAGCTTGAAACCGTCCACACTCCGGCGGGTTCGGTGGACTTTTTGGACGTGGTGACAGCCTTTGTGCCCAAGCATCCGCATCACATCATCAGCCGCGTCCGCCTCGCCGTGCTGCTGCGCTACGACGACGAAACGGTGCAGCACCGGATGTCAGTGGTGGCCAACCGGGTCGGACACAAAAGCAAAGGCAAGTGGAAACGGGGAGCTTAGGCCTTAACCCTAAAAAACGCTCCACCCGCTGTTGTATTCGGGGCAGGCCATATTCCAGATGCTCTGGCTGAGCAGCGCGTTGCTGACCGAGAGGACTGTGCCGCTGCCGCGATTGACCGAAGTGACGCCGCTCGGGGCTTTGACGCTGAGGAGGCAAGCCGGATTGGCCGAATCTTTGCCAAATTGCACGGTGCTGCGAACAGCGTTGGCCCGCACATACAAAATCTCTTTGAAATTCACGAGGTAGCTGCGCGAAGCCGTATCGGTGGACGAGGGGGTCTGTGCCGCCGAGCACTCTGCTCCGCAGCGCTGGACAGCCACGCTTTGGCCGCTCAGCACAGGCGCAGTTGGTACGGTTCCACAAGCCACCAACATCAGCGGCAATACCATGAATTTTTTCACATCCCCATCATGACAAGATTGTGGGAGTTTTGTCAGAGTGGCATTGGCATGTTAAAAAGCTCCTTTTGCAGAAGGAAAATGTGAAAAAGCCCACGTAGGCCTCCTTTCCCATCTGTCTGTTCGAGAAATAAGGACGCCGCACTCCCCAATCAATTAAGGTTTGATAAATAGTTTGAGACCACGTTTTCGTCCAGTCGCAGAGCAAAAGCGGCCTTACTACTCGCTTCAAAGCGCTGACCTCCTCTGCGACGCTATGCTGAGCAGATGACTGCTGCTTCCCCCAATCCTGCCCGTGAGGTGGCCCTCCGGGTGCTGACCCGCGTGCTCGGCGGCGCTTACGCCTCTGCCGAGCTTGACCGTGAACTCAAACGTGCCCATTTGGCGGGCCGCGACTCGGGCCTAGCCACCCAACTGGTCTACGGCACCTTGCGCCACTACCGGCGGCTCAACGCCGCGCTGACACCGCTGCTTCAGGAAAGTACCCGGGACAGCACCCGCGCCGTGCTGCTGGCCGGAGCGTACGAAAAATTCGTGCTGGAAACGCCGGTTCACGCTGTGGTCAACGAGTACGTGGACTTGGCACGCGGCGGCTTCGGCCCGCCTGGACTGGTCAACGCGGTGCTGCGGCGCTTGGAGCGGCTGCCCAATGTCTCGGCTTTGCCCGAATGGTTGGAAGCCGAGCTGCAGGACGCCTACGGTTCACAGGCGCGGGCGGTGCAGGAGAGCTTGCTCGAACCTCAACCGCTCTGGCTGCGGCTGACGCCTGAAGGCGTGGGTGCCCTGCGCGGCGAGGGCAGCGAAGTGGAAGAAGGTCACGGCGACGTTTACCGCGTCTCACTTTCACGGCCTCTGGGCGTCACCTCGGCGTTCAAGAGTGGCTGGGCGCAGCCGATCAATCCGGCGAGCTTTGCTTGTGTGTTGGCCCTCGGTGAAGTAGAGGGCGTGCGGGTGCTGGACTTGGCGGGCGGCGCGGGCGTCAAGGCGGCCATGCTGGCTTCTAGGGGCGCACAAGTCACCAGCGTTGATGCCAACGAGAAAAAAGCACGCCCAGCGCGGCAAAATATGGGTAGGCTGCACCTCAAAGCCGAGTTTTTGACCGCAGATTTGACCCGGACGCCTTCCGATCTGGCCCCCGCCCAATTGGTCTTGCTGGACGCGCCTTGCAGCGGCAGCGGCACCCTGCGTGCTCACCCCGAAATCGCTTTGCGCCTGACCGAGCAGACCGTCAGCGAACTGGCCGAGCTGCAAGCCAAGCTTCTCCGTGCCTGTGCGCCGCTGGTGGCACCGGGCGGCACACTCGTCTACAGCGTGTGCAGCATCAGTGCTTCCGAGGGGCCAGCGCAAATGCAGCGCTTTTTGGCCGATCATCCCGACTTCGCGCCCGCGCCACTGCCCGATTTGCTGGTGCCCGTAACTGAGCGGGGCGCAGGCGTACTCACCATGATGCAGGGCGGCATAGACGGGTTTTATATCGCCCGGTTGCAGCGGCGCTAGGCGGGAGCGCCGACAGGAGCCACGTTTCAAGCCTCCGTCTCACGCCTTTTGCCCTGTGTTGACGGGCCTGCCCTCGATGCGGGGCAGAAGTTTGATCGTCAGCACTTAGCAACAAAAAAAGCCGCCCCGCGAGGCGACTTTTTTTTGACCTGAAATCCTTACTTGTTCAGCACTTTCTTGACCAGCTCAATGATCTCCGGCATGGTGTCGGCCACCGGCACATTGGCGTCCTTGAAGGCGGCCAGCTTGCTTTCCGGCGTGCCGACGTTGCCCATGATGATGGCTCCTGCGTGGCCCATCCGCTTGCCGGCTGGGGCGCTGCGGCCCGAAATGAACGCGACGACCGGCTTTTTCATGTTGTGCTTGATGTATTCGGCGGCGGCTTCTTCGTCGGCTCCACCGATTTCACCGATAACGACGATAGCGTCGGTGTCGGGGTCGGCTTCAAAGAGGGGCAACACGTCGGCGAAGGTGGTGCCGATCACCGGGTCGCCGCCGATGCCGACGGTGGTGGAGGTGCCGAGTCCGGCCAGTTGCAGCAGCTTGCCCGCTTCGTAGGTCAGCGTGCCGGAGCGCGAGATCAAGCCGATGCGGCCCTTCTGGGCGTAGATGCTGTTGGGCATGATGCCGATTTTGCACTCGCCGCTGCTGATCAGGCCGGGGCAGTTGCCACCGATAAGGCGCACGCCTTTACCGCCTTCTTCGCGGCTGGCGTGATCGAGCGCCTTGACTTCCTGCACCGCTTTCATCATGTCCACGGTGGGCACGCCCTCGGTGATCAAAATGACCAGTGGCACGCCCGCGTGGGCCGATTCCAGCACTGCGTCGGCGGCTCCGGCGGGCGGCACGAAGATAATGCTGGCGTCGACTTGGTGGTTGCTGACCGCTTCGCCCACGCTGTTGTAAATGGGAAGGCCTTCGTGGGTCTGTCCGCCCTTACCGGGGGTCACGCCGGCCACGACTTTGGTGCCGAATTCGCGCATGGCTTTGGTGTGGTTTGCGCCCTCGCGTCCGGTCATGCCGACGACGATCACGTGGGTGTCTTTATTGATGAGGATGCTCATTTCTTGTCTCCGGCGGTGTTGGAGTCTGCTTTGTTGGCATCGGCGGCAGCGGCTTCAGCGGCTTGGAACATATCGGGGTACATCTGAATCAAGGGGCTGTTGACTTCGGCCAGCAGCGCTTTGGCTTCGGTCTCGGCGGTTCCGGCAATGCGCATGCGTACTGGCTTGGTCAAAATGCCTTCGTTCAGCGCCTGAATCACGCCTTTGGCCACTTCGTCGGCGCGGGTGATGCCGCCGAAAATGTTGATGAAGATGGCTTTGACGTCGCTGTCTTTGCTGACCAGTTTGACGGCGTTGTAAACGATCTCGGCTTTTGCGCCGCCGCCGATGTCGAGGAAGTTGGCGGGCTTGGCTCCGGCGCGGTTGACCACGTCCAGAGAAGTCATCACGATGCCTGCGCCGTTGCCCAGCACGCCCACGTTGCCGTTATCCAGCTTGACGTAAGCGAAGCCGTACTTGGCCGCTTCGATTTCTAGGGGGTGCTCGGCTTCGGTTTCGCGCCAGCTCAGCAAATCTTGGTGGCGGTACATGGCGTTGTCGTCGATCTCGAACTTGGTGTCGAGCGCCAGGGGCGTGCCGTCGGCGTCGATGAACAGCGGGTTGATTTCCACCAACACGGCGTCGCGCTCTAAAGCGGCCTTGCTCATTTTGACCATCATGTCGGCAATTTTGTTGAGGTTGCCTTTAAATCCGGCCTTGATGGCGACTTCGCGGGCCTCGTAAGGGCGCAGGCCCGTCACGGGATCGACGCGGTGGTGAATGATCTTTTCGGGCGTGGCAGCGGCGACTTCTTCGATCTCCACGCCGCCCTCGGCGGAAGCCATCAAGGTGAAGCTCTGCACGTTGCGGTCAACGATCATGCCGACGTAATATTCCACGCCCGCATCGATGTCCACCGCTTTGGTGACGAGCACTTTGTTGACGGTCAGGCCCTTGATGTCCATGCCCAGAATCTTCTCGGCGTTTTCAAAAGCCTTGTCGATGGTGGGGCTGAATTTGACGCCGCCGGCTTTACCGCGCCCGCCGACGTGGACTTGCGCCTTGACCACGACCGGCTGGCCGTACTCGCGGGCAATAGTGCGCACCTCGTCGGGGGTGTAGGCCACTTTGCCGTCCTGCACGTTGACGCCGAACTGACGCAGAATTTCCTTGCCTTGGTATTCGTGAAGTTTCACTGTGACTCCTTTTCAAAAAAAGTTGGTCAAGAAGGGTGGGCGGCTTTAAGCTGCGCCGCTTGGGGTTGTTGCGGTGTGAGTTGTGCGGTACTGCTTTCCCGATATAGGAGTATACCCGCTGAGGCTGCCCTCTCATCTATAGCCCGCCTTGTTGTTCCTGACTCAAGAACAGGGTCAGGAACAACAAGGCGGGCGCTTGGCCTGCTTCTAGTTTTCCTCGTTGTCCATCTCAGCCCGCGTTTGCAGCCAGGCCGAGAGCAGTTCGTCCACCAACTCCGAAACGCTTTCGCCGCCTTCTTGCTTGACTTCCTTCCAGACCGCCCGCAGGATTTCTTTACGGACATAAACGATTTCGAGCGGTTCTGAACTGTTGGGGTCGGGCTTGGTCTTGTCGTGTTTCTTTTTGGGATGGCTGCGTTTGCTGACTTTCTGGCCGTCCAAGTACCCGAAGCGGCCTGCCATCAGCAGCTCACAGCAGTTCCCGCGACAAGGTCACGATGTCGGCCCAGGCCTGCGCGGCCCTGTCGTCGCGCACGTCTCTACACAGCACGCCGAGTTCGGCGGCCCGCACGTAAGCGGCGTACGAGCGCACCAAGGTATTGCAAACGGTCACGCCGCCTTCGCGCAGTTCCTCACGGGCTTCCAAGCCGGCCTTGCCCACCGGCGGCACGCGGTTGATGACCACGCGGGTGCGGCGGCGGGTTTGGGGGTCTTGGTGCAAAAAAGTCATCAGCTCGGCGGTGGCGTCGAGTTCCAGCATCGACACCCCGCTCGGCACCAAAATCAGATCGGCACGCTCGCCCAGCGCCCGTAAGTCTTTGCGTTTGGGGCGGCCCTCGGTGTCGATGACGATCACGTCGGCTTCCCTCAATTTTTTGGGCTTGACCTCTTCAGGCTCCAGCACCGGAAACGGCAGGCCTGTCCCGCGTCTGGCCCAGCGCACCGCGCTGCCGACCCGCCCGTCTTCGTCGATCAGCACGGCGCTCAGGCCGCGTTCCTGAAAAGCGCCGGTCAGGTGGACACTGAGGGTACTTTTGCCCACACCGCCTTTCTCGGAGGTCACGGCGATCACTTGCGGCATTGGGTGTTCACCTGCTCGTCTTGCACGTTCTTCATGAAGCTCAGCCTAGCAGGGGAGGCAGGAGGGTATGTCAGGCCTTGATCGGCCCCCAGAACGGGCGGCGTTACAAGCTTGTTCTTCCCACTCCCCGGCCCCCCTTCTTCAGTAGTTGAACTCCACCCGCGCTTTCTCGCTTCCCCGCTCCAGCTTCAGCGCCCAGTTGCCGCTCATCCACAGCCGCGTCTGGCCGCTGAGTTGATTGCCTTTGGCTTCCAGCGTTAGAAGCTGATCCGGCATCGGGTGATCTAACATTTGCAGGGCGGCGCTGAGCTTGGGCAAGGCGGGCGTCAGCGTCAGCGCCGCGTCACCCGCTCCGCTGAGCACCAATTGCCCGCTGAGCGTTTGCTGGCCCAGCTTCACCGAAATCGGCACAGCCTGGCGCTGAATAAGCGCGGTGCTCGGCGGCGGTGAGGTCGCTAGCGCCCCCGACAGGCCCAGCACGCCAAGCAGCAGCGCTCCTTCCAGACTGAGCGGGAGCCATTTTGGGGCGCGAATGCTGAGTCTGGCGGCCACGGTCAGCCGCACCAACACCGCCGAAAGCAGGGCTAGTTCAATCAGGCCCAGCTTCATCAGGAGCGTCACGCCCCAAGTGCTGCCCCACAGCGCGGGCCAGAGTGAGGCGAGTGGAATGTGGCCCAGCACGGTGATGACGCCCGAAACGCTCAGCACGGCGAGGCATGACAAAGCCAGCGGCGTAAAGCGGCGGGTGACAGCGGGGGAGAGCAAACGCCCCCGGAGCGCCCCCAGCGCAAACGCCAGCACGCCGCCCACCCAGATAGACGCCGCCGCCGCGTGCAACATGTCCAGCAGCAGCCAAACGCCCCCGCGCTCGCCCGCGTGTCCGGCGTTGGAGGTGGCGTAGAGGACGATCAGGCCGCCTGCCCATTCCAACCAGCGCCAGTTTTGCAGGGCGGCTGCCAGCAGCACCGCTGCGCCGATGATTCGCACAAGGGCCGACTTGCCCGTGCGGGTGGAGGTCAGGAAGTCGGCCACGTCGCTCATGGCGGTGAAGCCCAGATCAACCAAAGTGCTGCCGACTTCCAGCCCCGCGCCAAGCACGATCAGGGCCGTGCCCAGCCCCAGCCACCACAGCGGCGCGTCCGAAAGCCGCCAGCGCCGCACCACCACGCCGCCGAGCAGCACGGCGAGGCCGCTGTAAGTCAGCAGCTTGGCGACTTCCAGCCAGCTCACCTAACGCCTCATTTGATGCTGAAAATGGACTGCCCGCTGACCGGATGTCCGTCGTCCGACAAAATGCGCCACATCACCACGTACTGGCCCGCTTTGAGGTGACTTTGCAGCGGAATACTCAGCTTGGCGGCCATGTTGGATGAACTGGAATAGGTATCGACGCGGGCCTCAGCGTCGTCTTTGAGATTGATCTTCGTCTTGGTAAAAGTCGCCGCGTCCGTTCCGGCGGGCAGGGCATAGACCTTAAAAGTGGAAAAGCGCAAGTTGACCGGCTCATTGAGCGTCAGAGCTACGGCGCTGGGCGCGGCCACGTTGCTGCCCTGCGCCGGAACTACCTTAGTGACTTGGGTGTGGGCCAAGGCCGTGCCGATCAGCAAAGCAGCGGACAGGGGAAGCAGTTTGTTCATGGGGGAATTTTTCATACATCTCCTCAGTCGGGGATGAGCCGTTGAACTCGCCCCCTTTGACACGCAGAGAGCTGAGGTATGGGCGCTAGCAGCAGCGAGCGCTCACGCCTCAGCGGCTTAAAGCCTTACTTCACTGCCGTTTTGCTGGCGGGCAGCTGCGGATCGGTGCCGTCCCACGCCACGACGCTGCCGTCGGCGTATTTTTGGTAGATGTTCCAACTCAAGTCGCCTGCCACCGCCGGATTGCGGGCCTGAAAGAAAAAGCGGGCGTATTCTATGGGCGCAATTTTGCCTTTCCAGGTGACTTCCGTGACGAGTCCAGCGTCATCGGTTTTGGTGGTGCGGACGAATCCCGGCGTCACTTGAAAGCGGGTGATGCTCACACCTTTGGGCACCACCAAACGAACTTCGGTGGTCGCCATGTCTTTTTCGACCGGCACGTTCAGGCGGTAAGTTTCGCTCGCGCCCGCCATACTCTCGGCTGCGCCCGTTTCAGTGCGGACAACGGCGTGGGCAAGAGCGGGCGCGGCGCTCAGCACGGCGGCAGCGATCAGGGCGGTCAGGGTGTTGGAATGGTTCATGTCTACCTCTTGGGATTGAGTGGGGGTTCAAAATTTAAGAACTCACTTCATCCAAGAGGCGGAGCGCGTGCCCGTTTAGAGCCCAGCAGCGGGCGCGGCGCGGCGGGTATGTGGGCCAGTTGGTGGGCCGTTTGGACATACTCGGGGGCCAGAAGCTCAACAGAGAAGGCCGCCAGCGCGAAAGCCGCCGTGAAGCAAAATGGGCAGTGTCCGGCGTGGCCCTGCTGATTTGGAGTGTCCGGCGTAGGCGCGGGCGGCGCGTTGGCGTTGTGGGTCTTGGTGTGGTGATCGTGCGCCGCTGGGAGCTGAGCTGCTGTGGGCTTGGCTGCTGGGAGATTGGCTACGCTATGGCCCGCCTGCTCAGCAGGGGTGTCCATCTGGGCCGTTTCCGGCTCAGTCATAGGCTTTTCGGCCAGCGGCGCGGCTTGGCTGGCCGCCCCGCCCATCAGCATGCCTGACATGTCCATCGACGCCGGCATGCCTTGTTGCCGGGTCATAAAAGCAAACGACGCCAGCAGCCACAGCAGCGCGGCGAGCGTACGCTGAAAGCGGTGAATGGCTGGGCGGCGCATGGACGCTGAGCTTAGCGCAAGCAAACGAGGACAAAACAGCCGAAACCCCCGCCAAAATAAGCGGTATGACTGAATCTTCCCCGCCAGAAACCCAACTCCAAATCCTGCTGGACTGTCCGCCGTACTGGATTGCCCACGCTATGCAGGAGCAAGGCAGCCGCTTTTTTCAGCATCTCGGCGCGGCTCTGGCTGCCGCCGACCTCGCCAACCGCCGCCTCATTTACCAAACTTGGCCCGCCGAATGTTGGGACTTTTACTTGCGCGGCCTGACCTTGCAGCGGGCCGAAGAAGGCGAAGAAGCGTAGAGGATTTTAGAAAGGCCTCCACATTTAGCTGCTCTAAACTGGGGTCATGACGACTTCCCCCAAACCAAACGCGGGTTTTGCCAAACCCAGTGACGCTGAACTCAAATCCCGCTTGACGCCTGAGCAGTACCAAGTTACCCAGCACGAAGGCACCGAGCGGCCTTTTACGGGCGAGTACTGGAACAACCAAGAAGAGGGTATTTATGTGGACATCGTGTCGGGCGAGGCGCTGTTTAGCTCGCTCGACAAGTACGACGCCGGGTGTGGTTGGCCCAGCTTTACCCGCCCGATTCAAGACGCCCAGCTTCAGGAGCTGACCGACAAGCGCCACTTCATGACCCGCACCGAAGTGCGCTCCGGCGCGGCCAATTCTCACCTCGGCCACGTCTTTGACGACGGCCCTCAAGACCAGGGCGGCCTGCGCTACTGCATCAACTCGGCGGCGCTGCGCTTTGTGCCCGCACCTGAGCTGGAAGCGCAGGGATACGGGCAATACAAAGCTCTATTTGAGTAGACTGCCGTATGCATTGGCGGCCAAGCAGGCGAGTGGAGTGGTTGCTCCTCGCCTGCTTGTTGCTGCCCGGTGCCGCCCGGCCTTCAAAACAGATGCTCAGTCCGCCGCCCAAGCCGCTGACTGCCGCCGCCCCACTCACCGAAGCGCTGACCTACCCAGTGGACGGCCTGAGCATCAAAGGCTTCGTTTGCCGCCCCGATAAAAAACTGGGTAGGCCGCTGCTCAACTTGGTCCACGGCGGGCTGGACACGCCGGTTGACCTGGCGCTGTGCCGCCGCCTTGCTCGGCTGGGCTATGTGGTGGCGGCCAGCGCCCTGCGCGGTCAGGGCGGCAGCCAAGGCAAAGTGGAAATTTGCGGCGGTGAGGTCAGTGACGTGCGTGCCCTGCGCAGTCTGGTGCAGGGGCGCTACAAAACTGACCGGGGGCGGGTGGGCTATTTGGGAATCAGTTTGGGCGGCTGCGTCGCCATCAAAGCGGCCTCAAACACAACAGGGGTGCGGGCGGTGGTCACGCTGCTCTCGCCCACCGACTTTGCCGAGCAGTTGAAGTTGCTCAGCTACCGCCCAGACGTGGCCCAGCGCTGGAAAGCGCTGCTGGGCGGCTCGGCGGAGCAAGTCGGCCACGCTTATGAAGCCCGCCGACCCCTGGAAGCGCTCAGGCAACTCAGAGCGCCGCTCTTGACCGTGGCCGCAGACCGAGATCAGCTCATTCCGCTGCGGCAAAGCTGCTCGGTGCTGGACATTCGCCGCCAGATGGGACTCAAGGTGTCGGTGGTGCGCCAAACCAAAGACGGCAATCCTGTCGACCTCACCGCGCAGGTGCGCCAACGCTGCACAGCCGAAGCGGCAGTCAGTCAGCTTCCCGCCCTCAAAGGCCAAGACGTGCTGCTGATCTACGAAAACTTGGATCACCTCAGTACGCCCGCCATGTGGAAAGCGGCGGAAGCGTATTTGGCGGCTAACCTTGATTAGTCCACTCTTCTTGAGCTAAAAGCGCTGCTCCTCGATTTGCACGGCGGCGACTTCGGGGCTGAGTTGCTTGGTGTTGGGTTGTTGAGCGCCGGACTGCTGAGCGCCGGATGGTGGGGCACCGGACTGCCCCGCCTTACTCAGTTCAACCGCGCTGGGCCGCTGCGACTTGCTGACAGTGCCTTCGCCGATCTGATAACTCGCCAGGCCCGCCGTGTCTGGCAGCAAGTGGGCGTTGGCGGCCTGCGCGAAGGCCTGCGACACGGCGCGGTACTGCGACATGAACTGGGCGTACTCGGTGTGGGCTGAGCTGAGGCGGCCACTCAAGTCGGCGTGGCGGGCGCTGAATTCGCGCTCCAGCGCCGCCGAGCGTTCGCGGGCGCGGTTTTCCAGCTCGTGCTCTTGGGCTTGGTACAACGATTCGAGTTGAGCGCGGCGCACGCTGAATGTGCTTTCGAGTTCGCGCAGGCGGCTTTCATGACGCTCCAAGGCTTCTTGCTCGCGGTTTTTGGCGACTTCCAGCAGCAGAGCCGAGCGGTGTTCGGCTTTCTGAACCGTCAGCATGGCTTCTTGGCGAGACTGCTCCTTAAGTTCGTGGCCGATGCGCTCGGCGGCCACCACCGTGCGGCGCAGTTCGTCTTCGGCCGCTTTGTAATCCTGAATCTGGCGCTGCATTTCGCTCAGGCGCTGCTCAATGGCGGCTCGCTCGCGCAAATCGGCCTCCAGCGACTGAGCCACTTCCGAGAGGTAGGCCTGCACATCGGCTTTGCGGTAGCCGCGCCATCCCGAGCCGAATTCTTGGTGCTGCACGTCCAGCGGCATAATCTGACCGCGCCGACTCGAACTCGCTGACGGCAAAAGCTGGGCTTCTGCGGCTCCTGCCAGAGTGGTCTTGATGGGCTGGCCCGACTCTGGGTTGCCGCCACCTTTGGAAAAATCGCTCACAAAAACAGCCGCCTTCCAATTCGCAGCAGCGTCGCGCCTTCTGGGATGGCCTGCAAAAAGTCGTCACTCATGCCCATGCTCAGTTCGCTGAGTCCCAAATCGGCGGCGTGCCTCGCGGTTTCAGCGAACACCCGCTGGGCCGCTGCGAGGTCGCCGTAAGGAGCCATGACCATCAGGCCGCGCACTTCTAAACCCGTTTGCACCGCTGCATGGTACAGCGCTTTGAGATGCTCGGGAGCGACGCCGTGCTTTTGCGCTTCGCCGTTGTGCAGTTGCAGCAGCACGGCGGGCGCGTGGCCCCACTTGTGGGCGGCCTCGGCAATCGCCTCAGCTTGCCACGCTTCTTCTAAGGTATGCACCAAGCTGACCGGCTCAAGGTACTTGATTTTGTTGCGCTGTAAAGGCCCGATGAAGTGCCACTCCAGCGGCCCGAAGCGCTCTTGCCAGCCGAGTTCCTCAGCTTGGCGCACCTTGTCGCGCAGGTCTTGGCCCCGGTTCTCGGCCAGCATGATCGGCGCGGGCAAGACTCGGCCAGTCAGAATCTTTTCCTCGATGCTCTCCAAGCTCCGCCCTTTGCTGACCACCACCAAACGGGCGCTGTCAGGGGCCCGGCCCGCTTGCTGCGCCGCACTGCGAATTTCGGATAAGACTTGGTTCAGGCTCATTTGTAGATTAGTCTATGGGAAGCGCCGCAGCACCGTAAGGAATGTATGGCGGATCACCTTGAGAACATGTTCACTTTCTGCTCGGAAAGTGGGAGAGAGCGGGCCTGTGACCTTCAACTCAACTCCAGCCCGCGCCTTCCAGCACGGCACCCGGCGTTTCATTCGCAGCCAATTCAAGCACTCTTCACCTTTCTCAGGGCCATTGCAGACAATGTGTCAAAGAAGAAGGTGTCACGCCGGTAGCGTTTAGCCCGACAGTATTTACCCCAACAGTGCTTACTCAGAGAGTGTCTACTCAGCAATTGCCCACCCAGAAAGTACTTGGCCTACCTGTCCCTTGAGGAGAATTAATGAAACACCCGCTCACCTTGGCCCTTTCCTTGGCGCTCGCCGCACCGCTGGCCGCTGCCCAAAGCACCACTCCCACTGCTCCGGCGGCGGTTCAGGCCGCCAATCTCGGTGACGTGGTCGTGACCGGCGCACCTGATTTGCTGGGCAATTTCCTCAAAGCCAGCTTGACGGTGCAGCGCGGCGCGGCGCTGAGCGGCCTCAACCTGCGTCAGATCGAGCAAGAAGCGCTGGCCACCGGCTATTTCAGCAGCGTGACGGCCTCGCTCGGTACCCAAAACGGCCAAAACGTGCTGACGCTGGCGGTCAAGCCCAATCCAGTGATCAGCGCAGTGGAGGTGCAGGGACTGACCTACTTTCCGGCAGATACCTACAAGGCCCGCATCGCCGACCTGCTCAACATCGCCCCCGGCGCGACCCTCAACACCGACCGGGTGGATCAAAGCAAGGAACTTCTGGCCCAGAACTTTCGTGGCGAAGGCTATCCTTTTGTGCCGAGCATCAGCACCAAAACCACCGCCGCAGCTGACGGCAGCGTGACTTTGACCTACGTAGTGGACGAAACGGCTCCGCTGAGCCGCGTAGAAATTGAAGGCAACACCCGCCTTCCCCGCGACAGCATCGTCAACGCCTTCAAGCCGCTTTACGACGCTAAAAAGTTCACGCCCGAAGTGTATTTCAAAGCGGCGCAGGACATCGCTCAGGCTTACCAAGCCGCCGGCTTTTTGCAAAGCGGCATCAATGTCAGCGCCACCACCCTCGACAAGGGCGTGCTGAAGATCAAGCTGACTGAAGGTGTGGTCAGCAAGGTGGACACCAGCATTCTGGGCAGCGCCGTCAGCGCGGCGGGCCTGCTGACCAAAGAGGGCACGCCCCTGACGCTCAGCACCCTGGAAGCCGACACCCGCACCTTGTCGAATCAAACCGGCAAATCGGTGGGCTTCGCGCTCCAGCCGGACGCCCAAAACCCTTCGCAGGTCACGGTGGTGTTCGGTGACGCCCAAACCGCCAGCGGCCCGATCAAAGAAATCCGCTTCGTGGGCAACACCAAGCTCACGAGTGCCGACTTGCAGGCCGCCCTCAAACTCAAAGTGGGCGACGTATTTTCTCAGCAGCTCGCCGAAAGCAGCTTTTTTGCGCTGCGTGACGCTTACCGGGCCGCAGGCTACGAGATTTCGACCCGCGATCCGATTGCTTTTGACAGCGGCGTGCTGACCTACACCATCCACGAAACCAGCGCGGCCAAGTTTGAGCTCAGCTGGACAGGAGCGCACCGCACCCAAGACCGGGTGATTTTGCGCGAACTGCAAAACCTGACCGGCGTAGTCTCCAGCGCCAGCATCCGCGACGGCCTCGACCGCGTCACCCGTTTGGGCATCGTCAAGGTCACCAACCTGACCACCCGCTCGGACGATCCCAAAAACCCCGAAGTGCTGACGTACGTCATTAACCTCACCGAGCAGAGCAGTACCCGCAGTGTTCCGTTCGGCATCAGCTACGACACCGTCAGCGGTTTTCAGGGCAGCCTCGGCCTGAGCAACAACAACGTCTTTGGCCTCGGCCACACCTTGGAAGCCTCGGTGACGGCCCAGCCCACCGATTCGGGGCAGTTCCTCGGCGGCGGCGTCAATTATACCATTCCCTGGCTCGACATCGATTTTGCCGATTTCCGCAAAACCCCCACCAGCGTCTCGCTCAGCTTGTCGAGCACCTTGTCGCCCAACAACGGCATTTTGAACACCGACAGCAGCGCCACCGGGCGGCAATTTACCCAGCGCTCTAGCGGCATCAGCGTGCGGGTAGGCCGCAGCCTCGCCAAGTACCTGACCGGCAGCGTTGGCGTGGGCACCAGCTACGACGTGAGCTACCTTGAAAAAATCACCGACGCTGATCAAAAAACGGCCGACGACGCGGGCAAGACCCTGATCGACGACGCGGCGGCCACGGCGCTGCTGCCAGAAAGCGGTTTGATTACCCGCCTGAGTCCGGCGCTGAACTACGACTCGACCAACAGCGGCGACTTTCCCACGCAGGGCATTCGCGCCAACTTCTCGCCGTCGTACAATTTCGGCTCGGCGGGCAGCAATAGCCTCAGTTGGTTTAAGCTCGAAGGTGGAGCCAGCACCTACTACGGCTTCGGCAAGACGATTGAAAAGGGCTTTAACCAGCAGAGCAAGCAGCAAGTGCTGGCCGCTCGGGTCAACGCCGGAACGCTGACGGGCAACTATCCGGTGGGTAGCACCTTCGGCATCGGCGACGCCAGCATCGTCAGCGCCTACGAGCTGCGCGGCATTCCCACTGGCACTCTCAAGGGCAGCAGTTACGTCACCGGCAGCGCCGAGTACCGCTATGATTTCGGCGTCAGCAACTCCATAGCGCAGGGCCTTTACGGCATCGCCTTCGTGGATGCGGGCAGCGCTTTCGCGGCCAACGGCACTTCGGCCAGCGCTTATGGCCTCGGCCTCGGCGTCCAGCTCAACCTCGGCATCGGCGGCGCACTCCTGCCCGCTCTGCGCTTTGATTACGGCTTCTCGCCCAGCAACAACAGCTCCAAGTTCAGTTTCCGCATCGGGCCGGTCTTTTAAGTTTTGGTGGCGAGCTGATCTCAAAAGTGTCGGCGTGACAGGTTGCTTAGGCTCCTGTCACGCTTTTTTGGTTCACACTCTTTTTGCAGCGTGTCTCGGCTGCGCCTTATTTGCTGCCGCGTCCGTTACCGATCAGCCGCCGCTGTTTCTCAGCGCAAGACCGGCTCGGCTGGCTCCTCGTCCGGTACAGGGGGCGGCGTGACTTCCAAGCCCTCACCCTGCGCCCAGTCCATAAAGGCGCTCAGGCCGCGCCGGTAGAGCACCGGACGCTTTTCGCGCTTGCCCCACTTTTTGCGGCCTTCGGGAACGGGAAGCTCCGGCACCAGTGCCCAATTGACGTTCATCGGCTGGTAGTTCTTGGGATTGGCGCTGGCGAGGTAGCGGGTCAGGCCACCGAGCATGCTTTCTTGCGGCGGCACGATTAAGCTCAGGCCCAGCGCGGCGCGGGCGGCGTTGGTTCCAGCCAGCCAGCCGGTCGCCGCCGACTCGAGGTAGCCTTCGGTTCCGGCCAGCACGCCTGCCACGAAGGTCTGAGAGCGCATTTTGAGTTCCAAGGACGCTTCCAGCACTTTGGGGGCGTTGAGGTAGGTGTTGCGGTGCATCACGCCGTAGCGGATAATTTCGGCGTTTTCCAAGCCTGGAATCAATTGCACCACCGCTTTCTGGTCGCCCCATTTGAGTCCGGTTTGAAAGCCGACCAAGGACCACATCCGGCCTTCCTGGTCTTCCTGGCGCAGTTGGGCCGCCGCGTAAGGCCAGCGCCCGGTGCGCGGGTCGGTCAGGCCACGCGGTTTCATCGGGCCGTAACGGGGGGTGTCTTTGCCTCTGCGGGCGATTTCTTCAATCGGCATACAGCCTTCGAAGAATTCCAGCTTTTCCCAGTCGTGCGGGGTGTGGCTGCGGGCTTGCTCCAACGCTGTATAAAAGGCTTCGTACTGCTCTTGGTTCATCGGGCAGTTGAGGTAATCGGCGCTTTGCTCGTAGCGTCCGGCCCGGAACACGATGTCCATGTTGATGCTCTCAAAGGCGATCACGGGTGCGGCGGCGTCGTAAAAGGCCAGTTGCTCGTCGCCGGTCAGCCGCGCCAGCTCGCCGGACAGCGCTTCGGCGGTCAGAGGGCCAGTGGCGATCACGCAGGGGCCAGTCGGCAACTCGGTGACTTCCTCGCCGTGAACGGTAATCAGCGGGTGGTTTCTCACCGCGCCGGTAATCCGCTCGGAAAAGCCTTCGCGCTCGACTGCCAGCGCTCCGCCAGCCGGGAGCCGCGAGGCGTCGGCGCTCTCCAGAATGGCGCTGCCCACCGCCCGCATTTCGCTTTGGAGAAGGCCCTTGGCCTGCAAGTCGCCCTGCCCGCCCAACGAGTTGCTGCACACCAATTCGGCAAAGTTGCCGCTGCGGTGCGCTGGGGTCATTTTGATGGGCCGCATTTCGTAGAGGTGAACTTGCACGCCGAGCTTGGCGGCGGCGAGGGCCGCTTCAGAACCGGCCAGGCCCGCGCCGACGACGGTGATGGATGGGGTGGGAAGAGTCATCTGGGTAGTTTAGAGGGTGGCGGCACAAGGAGGGGAGAGGCGGAACGCTTTTGACAAGTCTTTGACGGTGTCGACGCTAGTTTTGCTTCAACTTCAAGCTCCAAAAGGAATTTCCATGACCCAGCCCAGCGACGAAGCCCTCCGAGCCGCCCAAACATATGAGCGCTATATGGTGCCGCATAAGTTCGCGCCTTGGGCGGCGGCGCTGCTGGACTTTGCCAGTTTGCAGGAAGGCGAACGGGTGCTGGACGTGGCCTGCGGCACGGGCATTGTGGCGAGGCAAGTGGCCGTGCGCGTGGGGGCGAGTGGGGCCATCAGCGCCCTAGATGTCAATCCGGCGATGCTGGCGGTGGCCCGCGAGACTGCCGCGCCGCACGCCCCCGTCATCGATTGGCAACACGGCAGCGCCCAGAGCTTGCCGTTTGCAGATGACTCTTTCACGGCGGTGCTGTGTCAACAGGGCTTGCAATTTTTCCCTGATCCGGTAGGAGCGCTCAGCGAAATGCGCCGGGTGCTGGAACCGGGCGGACGGGTGGCGCTCGCGGTTCATCAGGCGATTGAACACAACCCGCTGTTCTTCCGGCTCAATCAAGCGGGGCGGGCACGGATGGGCGTGGACGTTTTCGCGTCTCCTTTTGCGCTGGGCGGGGCGGACGCGCTGGAACATCTCCTGGTGGCAGCGGGCTTCGTGGACGTGGAAGTCGAAGCGCAGACGTGCACAGTTCGTTATCCTGAACCGGAACACTTCTTCGCCTTCACCTTGCAGGGCGCGGCGGCGGCAACGCCCAATCTGGCGGCCATGACCGAGGAGCAGCGTCAGCATCTCGGCGAGCAGCTTCAGCATGACCTGGCCGACTGGATAGCGGCCCACACCGAACACGGTGAACTGGTGGACGAGATGGCTGTGCATCTGGTGCGGGGCCGTTGAGCACGCCTTCACGCGCATCAGCTTTCACTTCGCTGCCGTTTGTATTCTAGTGCTGGCGAAATTCAACTCCTTTCTTGAAGAGCCTCCTGCCCAGCCTTTCGTTTCGTTTCAAGATCAGGCCCCAAAAGGAGTCCGCATGACCCAGCCCAGCGAAGACGCCCTCCGCGCCGCCCAGATGTATGAGCGCTACATGGTGCCGCGCTTGTTTGCACCTTGGTCGGAGGTGCTGCTCGATTTTGCCGAGATTCGGGAAGGTGAGCGGGTGCTGGACGTGGCCTGCGGGACGGGCATCGTGGCGCGGCAAGCAGCCAAGCGGGTGAGCGTGGGCGGTGGCGTCAGCGCCCTCGACCTGAATCCGGCGATGCTGGCGGTGGCCAGAGAAGCTGCCGTGCCAGATGCCCCCAACATTGATTGGCAGCGCGGCAGCGCTCAACATCTGCCCTTTGGGGACAGCTCTTTTGCAGCGGTGCTGTGTCAGCAGGGCTTGCAATTTTTCCCCGATCCGTTGGGAGCGCTCAGCGAAATGTGGCGGGTGCTGAAGCCGGGCGGACGCGCAGCGCTGCTGGTTCACCAAGCGGTTGAACACAATCCGCTGTTTCACCGGCTCAATCAAGCGGGGCGGGCGCGGGTGGGCGTGGACATTTTCATGGCTCCCTTTACGCTGGGCAGCGCGGCCAAACTTGAGCAGCTCATGGCCGACGCCGGCTTCGTGGATATTGAAATCGAAGCGCAGTCGCGCACAGTGCGTCATCCAGCGCCGCAGCAGTTCGCCGCGCTGATCTTGCAGGGCGCGGCGGCGGCGGTACCTCAGCTGGCCGCCATGACGCCGCAGCAGCGCCAGCAGCTCAGCGGGCAGCTTCAGCACGACCTCAGCGACTGGATAGCCGCGCACAGCGAAAACGGCGAACTGATAGATGAAGCGGCGGTGCATCTCATCCGGGGCCGCAGGCAGGAGTAGGGCAAGACTCGGCTTGGCGCTCTATCTTCTCTGCATGACCATTCGCTTAATCGCCACCGACCTTGACGGAACCCTGCTGAGAAGCGACTTGAGTGTGAGTGAGCGCACCCGGAGAGCGCTGGACCGGGCAAGGGCGGCGGGCATTCACACGGTTCCAGTGACGGCCAGACAACCGCACGGTGTCAAAATGATTGCTGAGCAAGCTGGCTTTAACGAATACGCCCTGTGCGGCAACGGCGCTCACGGCGTTCACCTCGCCACCGGCGAGACGTTGTTTGAGGCGCATGTCACCCAAGCTGCCCAACGCGCCCTCGCTGAAGCGCTCAGCGCACAGGTGCCAGACGTGCTGTTTGTCAGCGTGCGCGACGGCGGCACGACCTTCGTGGCTCAGCAAGGCTACGCTGAAATCGCCCACTTTGAAGACCACAAACGCGATCCGGGCACGATGGGCAGCGCTGGGCTGGCGGAGGTGCTGGCATTGCCCAGTCTCAAATTCATCGTGCGCCACGCCACCCTGACGCCGCGCGAGCTGCTGACACAGGTGCAGGCGCTCAACCTGAGCGGTTTTGCGGCGACCCACAGCGGCGCACCCTTTTTGGAAATCTTGGCCGAGGGAGTCAGCAAAGCGTGGGGCCTGACGCGGCTGTGTGGTCGGCTGGGCATAGACGCCTCGGAAGTGCTGGCTTTCGGTGACGCTCTCAACGACGCGGAAATGCTGAGCTGGGCAGGCAGAGGCGTGGCGATGGCCAACGCCGAGGAAGAAGCGCTGGCTGCCGCAGACGAAGTGACGCTCAGCAACGACGAGGACGGCTTGGCCGCCGTATTGGAGCGCTTACTGGCCTGAGGAGTTGTTGTGTGGGGACGCGCGGCAATCGTCACCCATCTGACCGCTCACCGCTGGGCGCGGCCTTAAGCTGAACCATGAACAAGACAATTTGCCGCGTCGTGGTGCTGGGGGCCGTGAGCTTGCTGTCCACTGGCCCTGCTTCCTCAGGGCTGGCTGTTTCAGTGCTGGCCGTTTCTGCGCCTGCTACAACTACTGCTGCGGCGCAAACGGTGGCCGAAAAGGCTGTTCAGATTCGCGCCCGCGCTCTGCTTGAAGAATTTTACGCCGTTAAGCTTGAGCGGTTGTGGGCCGCTTTCACGCCGGATGTCAAGGCCCAGTGGGGCACCTTCGACGGCTTTACCCAGTACCGCAAAACCGGCGTGGAGCAGTTCGGAGCGCAAAAGGAACTGGTGGCCGAAAAGACCTTCGTGCGCGGCGGCGTTACCTACTACGTTCGCAGCGCCACTTTCGAGAAATCTCCGCAAGTCGTTTGGGCAGTGGCGTTCGGCTTCGATCAACTGGGCCGGGTCAGTGACTTCGGGATCAGCTTGGAGCACGACCGCTCGGGCGACCAAGTGGCGCTGGGTTCTTTCTAAACGCTGGCCCTACACCGCCTGCGGTCAGCTTGAGTTCATGAGCTCGGGTTAGCCTTTCGCCATGCGTTTCTTGCCTGCCGTGCTGCTTTCGCCCGCCTTGTTGCTGGCCGCCTGCGCTCCGACCACCCAGTCACGCGGGCCAGATTACTCGCTGCTCTCGGGCAACTATCAGGGCACTGCCAGCTTGGGGCCGATTCCGGCCAGTTACGAGTTGCTGCTCAACATCAATGGCCGCACGGGCCGCGCCAACGGCATTTTGACCCGCAGCAGCAATGGCAACGTCTACACGGCGGAGGGCCGATTCTTGCCGTACGACGCCAATGGCGGCACCATTGACCTGACACTTGCGAGCGGGAGCAGCGACGCCGGAACCCTCAAGGCCCGCATTCAAGCCGGGAAGCTCGAAGGTGTAATGAAAACCACGCTGTTTACCTTTCAGGTCAGAATGCAAAAGCAGGGCGTGACGGCCCCCACGCCTCAGCCTGCGCTGGGCGTGCCGCTGCCCAGGACGAGTGTCACGCTGGAAACCACCCAGACGCAAACCACCTCCGTGCCGGTGTACGTGGAGCCGACGCCAGTAAAGCCTGCCCGCCCCTGAGGCCCAGTGCGGCGCGAACGTCGACAGACACAACCATACAATCCTGAGGTTGCACGTTCAGATTGTTGAGCGGTGTTACTCCGCTTCCCGCCTTTGCCAAGCAGATTGAGCAAACGGGTGCGGCGGCATCTGACTCTCGCACTCGCCCCAGCTGGAGCTTGATCTTTCCATTCCGCAATTCACGTTTGTATATTACTTTCAAAAGACATATTGTGCTCTTGGGAGTAATAATGAATGGACAAATGCAAATTGGTTTGGCGGGCCTCCTCAAGCGGCATAACATCACCCAAAAGCAACTGGCGCAGGCGGCCAGAATGCGTCCTGCGACACTGAATGCCCTTTATAACGCCCGTGTGGAGCGGGTGGAAATGAGTACCCTGGTCGATTTGGTCATCGGTCTCAGGCAACTGGGTGTCAAGGCCGATGTGGGCGACATTCTTCAGGTGGTTGATGTGCCTGACCCTGCCGATCAAGCGGCCCGTGACCGTGCCCTGAAGCTGCTTGGCGGCGAACCCTGGGGCCTCAAGCCAGCAGGGCTGTCTGAGCCGGTGCCTGTCAGCGGCCCCCCTATTGAAGACCTCTTGCCGGAATTTCTGGGGCCAAGTCTTTGACCTTGCTGTATCTGGATACTTCGGCTTTACTTCGCCTCTATACCCAGGAACCGCAGTATCAGATGGTGGTCAGTGCCAAAGCGCAGTCCAGCGGCGTGGTCTGCCACGCCATCACCTCTGTGGAAGCTGTCGCTGCTCTGACCGGACGCAGGCGACGTAAGTTGCTCACAGGCGGGGCTTACCAGACTGCTCTGGCTGCCTTTGAAGCCGACTGGCCTACATTCCGGCATGTGGCAGCCGATGAACTGCTTCTTCATGACGCTGCCCATCTGACTACACTCCATCCTTTGAGGGCTTACGACGCCGTACACCTCGCCGCCGCGCAGGCTATTGCGCCGTTGGGCTTGCAATTCATGACTTTTGATTTGAACTTGCGGGTCATAGCGCAGCAGGTGATGCCGGGGATGGTCTGGCAGCCGTAACACCCCCGCCCCCTGCCCAAGCAGAAGCCTGAGCAAGTGTCAAACCTGCACCAGCTTGAGTGGCAGATAGTCTGCGAAGCACTGAAAATCCTTGTCTTTGGTCAGAATGGGCAGCTCGAACGCCACGCTGCACGCCGCGATCAGAAAATCCGTGCTGCTGCCCTGAATGCCGTTCTGACGGCAGGTATTAAAAAACTCTGCGGCCAGTTCGTATTCCAGCGCCGTAACTTCTTGGTCTGGAAGGGGCCGCAGACTCTGCCGAATACGTTCAAAGGCTTCCTGCCGCCCTAGGCCCTGCAAAACCTCTTGGCGGATACAGCCGAGCATCTGCACCCTGTTTTCTCTGATCAGGTCGCTCAGCATCCTGAGTTCGGGCGAGGGGTCACCCGCCCGCTTCCTGAACGCTTCCGACCAGACGTTACTGTCTACGATGACTTTCAAGAACCCGTCCTCAAGACACCAGTCTCAAGACCGCTGCCGCTGCGCCCGCATCTCCTCGTCGGTCAGCATGTCTGCCGGGTCTACTGTGCCGAACAGATCGAGAATCTTGAGCTGCTCGCGGTGCTGAATATACTCGGTCAGCGCCTCGGTCACGGTTTCGCGTTTGGTGCGGTGGCCGCCCACTTTCAGCGCACGCTCCAGCAGATTCGGGTCAATGTGAAGGTTGGTTGCCATGTGTGGATATTGACACATCAGCGTGTGTAAAAAGGTGAGAGTGGTTGGAGATGATGCCTTATATCCTTATCCCTGACCAAGCTGAAGACTGAGCGCAAAGCACCTGTCGTATGCATGTTAGTATGCAGATATGACATACGAAACTACGCAACGGGTCACGGTCAGTTTGCCGCCCAGCCTCGCTACTTACCTTGACGAGTACCAGAAAAGCCACCAGCTCAGCAGTCGGAGTGAGGCGGTGGCACAGGCCATTGAGGCCCTGCGAGAAAAGCAACTGGCCGAGGAGTACGCGGAATACGCCCGCTCCGGCGAGTTTGTTGACCTTGAAAATGGGGATGGACTGGAATCTGGCGAGGATGACAGGCTGTGGAAGTAGGGCTGATTCGGCGCGGTGATATTTTCCTGGTGGACTTTTCACCTGCCCGGAATAACGAGGCCAACTTCACCCGGCCCGCCGTCGTCGTGACCAACAACGCCGCCAACGCTCAGAACGTCGTGATTACGGTGGTGCCGCTGACCAGCAATGTAGAGCGGGTGTACGCCTTTCAACTGCTACTCCCCAACGAGCGCACCGACCTGAATGAGGACAGCAAAGCACAGGTCGAGCAACTTCGCAGCGTGGCCCTAAGCCGGGTGCTGCGCCGCCTCGGTCATGTTCCCGAAGACCTGATGACACAACTCAGCGAACGGGTGCGGCTGCATCTGGCCCTCTAGCGCCCGCCCTACCCCCTGCCCAAGCTGAAGCCTGAGCCAAGTGGAGCTTCAGCGAATCAGTTGCACAGCAAAGGGCAGATCAGGAATCTTTGCCCAGCCACGCTCCGCCGTCAGTACGTTCAGGCCCAGTGCCTCAGCCGTACCCAGACAGGCCGCGTCACCCAGACTGAGGTTGTACGGCGACTTGCGGGCATAGTAGAAGGCCGCTTTGGTTCGGCAAGCCGCATCAAACGGCACTTCTTGCAAGGGGTCTAAAATCTGCCGTAAGACAGCATTGGCCTGTCCATGTGTTAATGTGCCTCGCCCCACCAGTTTTCCTTCTACTTCTGTCAGCGTGATGCTGCTGATGAAACAATTCTGGGTCGTGAGCGCCGTTTCAGCTTGCGCTGCTCCCGGCTCGTCCGTCATGAACGCGATGAGGGCGCTGGCATCCAGCAATAAGGCGTTCACCATCCTTTCTGCGCTGCCTCTGCACGCCGGTCACCGAGCAGTTCCCCAGTCAAGTCGCGCCCCTCGGCTTCACCTGTCTTTTTGACAATGCCCCGGAGCGACCGAACAAGCAAGCGCCGACTGGTGAGTCTGTATCCGCCCTCGTCCTTGAGCAAAATCAAGTCGTCGCCTTCCTTGACGCCCAATTCGGTGCGAACGTCGGCAGGCACGACCACACGGCCCTGCGCTTGAATCTTCAGATTGTAGGCATGTTGAGCAGTCATGCCTGAGACTAGCGCTTTAGGCATTTGAACGGTGTAACCCAACTTCCTGCCCCGCCCCCTGCCCAAGCAGAAGCCCGAGCTTTGATGACACTCAGACTGTGATGTCGCCAATTGCGCTTGCTGCGAATATTGCGAATACTAAATGCGAGAGGTGAATCATGACCCTGCATCACACGCCTAGCGCTGCCGAACAAGCATTGGCACAGGCCGCACAGCAATTGCTCAGCCAAGCCCCCTTGAAGCTCAGCCGCGACGTGACCCTGACACCAGAACTCACTCAACTGCTCAGCGAAATTTTGGGGCAACTTGGTAAGGGCCAGAGCATTACCGTACTGAGTCAAGATCAGGAACTCAGCACCCAAGCCGCTGCCGATGTATTGGGCGTCAGCCGTCCTTACCTGATTGAGCAGCTTTTGGAGGGGCGCAAACTCCCTTACCGCAAAGTTGGCAAGCACCGCCGCATCCGCCTGAGTGACGTGTTGACGTACCAGCAGCACGACTTGGCCGAGCGGCAGGCGTTGGCGCGGGAAATTACGGAGATCGGCCAGGAGATTGATCCCTATTGAGCCTCACTCCGTTATATAGCTGCTTTTTCCGTGCCGAGCTTCCAATGTTTGCCAAGCAGCTTGAGAAGTTCAGGGACAGCCTCTAGCGCCTGCCCCACCCCCGCCCCTTGCCCAAGCTGGGGCTTGAGCGTGAGGTTATTCTGTGCTCCAACTTCACCCAGCCTCTCGCCCGACCCGCCCAAGCAGTGGCGGGGGCTGAAGCGACAAGGCGCGTGGGCTTGTTCCAACATGCGGCCCGATGTAAACTGGTCAGCACTGGTCAGGGAGGCGCAATATGAAAGCACAGTTTGCAAAAACCGAGTGGCCGTTGCAGGATGCCAAAGCCCATTTCAGTGAACTGGTAGACGCCGCGCTCACACAGGGACCACAGGCGGTTACGCGGCACGGCAAGAATGCAGTAGTGGTGCTTTCACATCAGGATTTCGTTCGGCTGAGTCAGGCCAACACGACCCTGGCCGATGCGCTGAACGGTGCTCCCGCCGAGTTGAGCTTTGAGCGTGACCGAACGCCTATTCCCACAGTTCAACTCGACTGATGTACCTGCTCGACACCAACGTCGTCAGCGAACGTAGCAAGTTGCAACCCGACGCGAAGGTTATGGCCTGGCTGGGCAGCCACACCGTAGGGCAGACATACCTGAGTGTGATCAGTCTGGCCGAGCTGGAACAGGGTGTGCTGCGGCTGGGCAACACCAAGCGGGCCAGAGAGTTGCAGTTTTTCTTGAGGCGCATTGAAGAGCAGTTCACAGGCCGCATTCTGCCGGTTGACTGGGCTGTCGCCCGCGCCTGGGCAAGCATGACTGCTGGAGCTATTTCGGCTGGTAAGACCCTGGGTTACGCCGACTCGCTGATCGCTGCTACGGCCTGCACGCACGGGCTGATTGTCGTGACGCGCAACGTCGCAGATTTTCAGGCCGTCATGACAGACGTGGTCAACCCCTGGGAATGAAGGAGGCAAGATAGCTCATCCGCCCCTATCCAGCCTAGCCCCCGCTACCCCACTCCGCCCAAGCAGAAGCGGGGGCATTCTCACTAAACAGAAGGCCCCTCCTTCCCACTCCGCCCCCTGCCCAAGCTTGAGCGAGTGGGGTTGAGCCTTCGCTCGCTCCCACCACAGGCGAAAGGCGAAGCGGAGGACAAATGAGAATTAACTTAGCTCGACTTTGGCCATTGGATACTGTTAGGCAGCGTAGCAAAGTGCGTCTGCGAGGCGCTCAATAAAGTCCAGTGGGACTTGAATCATTTCACGTCCTGGCGCAGACATGCGAAAAGTCGGTACCTTCCA
>NZ_VKDB01000011.1 GCF_007280555.1 Deinococcus detaillensis
TGCGCTACTCCAGCGAAAAGGCCAATCCCAACCCCACCCTGACCAGCGTTCCTATTACCCTGACCGCCGTGAAGTACGGGCTCTCGGCTCCTTCCAGCGCCAAAGCAGGCAGCAGTATTCAGGTCAAGTGGACGGGGCCGAATAATCCTGGCGATTACGTCACGGTGGTGCCCAGAGGCACGCCTGTCGGACAATACAAGGATTACTTCTACACCAGAAATGGCAATCCCGGCACGCTCAAAATTCCTGCACAGCCGGGCAGCTACGAAATCCGCTATTCCAGCGAGAAGGCCAGTCCCAATCCCACGCTGAGCACCATTCCCATCGAAGTGCGCTGAACGCGTCAGCACCCCACATCCAAAGTAAGCGGCCCAAGACAGGAGGAACACCATGTCCAGACCGGAGATTCTTGTTCTGACGCTGGCTCTGGGGACATCGGCAGCTGCCGCCCAGAGCGTCACGAATGTCCAACTGATCTTGGACGCCTCGGGCAGTATGCTCGGCAAATTGCCGGACGGTCAGACCCGCATCGCCTCGGCCAAGAGCACGCTCACGCAGTTTTTAAGTGGCCTCAACGCCGATTCCGGCTTGAATGTCGGGATGCGGATTTACGGCGCAGGCCTCAAAGCGGGCCAGCAGTGCGAAGACTCGGTACTCGTGACGCCAATGAAGGGCTTTGACAAAACGGCCCTGCAAGTGCAGGTGAGCGCCGCCAAACCTAAAGGTGCTACTCCGATTGTGTATTCGCTGATGCAAGCGGCTGCCGATTTTCCAAAAGACAACAGCCAAAAAGTCATTGTGCTGGTGACAGACGGTGAAGAATCCTGCGGCGGCAAGCTCAATGATGCCGTGGCCCTCTTCAAAAAACTGGGTATTGAAGTAGATATCCGCATCATTGGCATAGATCTGAATGCAAAAGCCCGCAAGAGTTTTGAAGGCGTGGGAATTTTTGAAAATACCCGCAGCGGTGCGGAGTTGGGCGCGGCGCTCAGTCGGGCGACGGCCAGCGCTCAAACCGGAAGATATGGAGTGTCAGCGGCCAAAACAGCCACTGCAGGTGACACCATTGAAGTGAAATGGACGGGGCCGAATAATCCTAGAGATTACATCACCGTGGTCAAAAAGGGCGAGGCAGAAGGCAAACCCAGTGGCAAATCTGTACTGACCAAAGACGGCAATCCGGCCAAACTGCTGCTGCCACCACAAGCGGGTGAGTATGAACTTCGTTACTCCAATTTCAACGCTCTCCCCAATCCTACCCTTGCCAGCTCGCCCATTACACTCAAACCAGCGACGTATGGATTATCGGCCCCCAGCAGTGCCAAGGCGGGCAGCACCATCGAAGTGAAGTGGACGGGGCCGAACAATCCCAGAGACTATGTCACCGTGGTCAAAAAGGGCGAGAGAGAAGGTCAGTACAGCGGCAAATCCGCATTGACCAGAGATGGCAATCCTCTCAAGCTCAAATTGCCCGATCAGCCGGGAACATACGAACTCCGTTATTCCAATTTCAACACTATTCCCAATCCCACGTTGTTCAGCGTCGTCATTGAGGTGAAATGATGAAACGCCTTCTGACGCTGCTCCTCTGCGCACTGCTGGGTCAGGCCGCCGCTGACCGCGCCGCGCCAGAGTTTTACGGCTTTTCGCCGGATGGACGCTACGCAGCTCTTGCTCAGCACGGCATTCAGGAGGGCAGCGGCTTTGCTTACACCGAACTCTGGGTGGTGGACAGTGCCAAGAATACCTTGCTGGAGCGCTTTTATAAGCAAACTGAACAGGACGACGGTGTAGGGCGGGCCGGGTTACTGAATATGCAGCAGGTCTATGCTCAAGCTGCGCCGATCCTCAACCGCCTCGGCATCAGCGATTTGCGGCGCGGTAGTGTGATTTGGAAGCGCACGCCGCCCAACTTGCGTCCGCAGCCAAGCGGCCCCGATGTCTTTCCCGCCGAAATGCCGGGCAGGCCAAATATGCCGCCCCCTCAAAACTATCCGGTGGAGGTGGGAGGAGCGCTGTGGCTGTTTCATCTCTGGCAACTTCCTTTTGGCCCGAGTCAAGCTTGTCCGCCTGCTGGCGAAGTTTCAGGCTTCTCACGTGGACTGAAACTCACGGTCACGTCTAGATCCAAGCCCAATACCGAAGTCACCACTACGCTGCAAGAAGACGCGCGTGTGCCCACCAGCCGCCGCTGCGCCTTTCATTACGATCTGGCGGAAGTGAGGGTGCAGGGCAACTTTATGGCCGTCACGGTGGCGATGTACCGCGATTCAGGATTTGAGGCCACGACCGATATTCGTTACCTCCTTGTCACGGGGCGCAGGCCAGACCGATGAACGGCCAACCCAAACCTCATTTCTCAGGGGAGAGCTGCTTAACTAAAGCGCGGCGCAGTGTGGGCGGCAACCCTTGACCGGCCCGCGCCGCCGCCTTCAGGTACAGCTGCCACGTCTGGGTGCTGCCCTCCAAGCGGTTCAGGAGACGTGCGGCGTGCAGCGCATACAAAAACGGTTCGCGGGCGAGGCGGCGCAGCACTGAGCGCTTCACGGGCCGCTGTTCGCGCCAAGCCAGCTGGCAGCGAATCAGTTCCAGGCGGGCCAAGCGGTTGGGAGTGCGGGCCAGTTGTCCAGAAGTGTTGAATTGGCTGAGTGCCTCCAGGTGGCGGCGGATCTGCTCAGGAGCAGTGAGAAAGAGCGCCGCGTCTAAGCGGCCTTCCACCAGCAGTTCCTGATAGCTGGCCGCTTCAGCTTGTGCCAGGAGCGCCAAAAGTGGCTGTTGATCTTGATATTGCAGAATGCTCAAAATCCCCAAATGGAGTGCCACCTGTTGCCCGATGCGGTCAAGCTGTCCGGCGGGAACAGTCGCCAGCCGCGCTTCTAAGCGCTGCCGGGCCGCGCCGAGAGCGCCGCAGTGCCACTCAACTTCTGCCAACACCAGATCGGGCAGGGCCGCGTGGGCAGCGTCGGGAATGGGCAGGTCTTGCAAATCTTGGGCGGTGTTCCACGCCAAGCCCAGTGCGCCGCGCCGTAGGTGCAAGGTGGCGAGATTGCGGTAAGCCATGTGGAGGCTGGGAATGTGGTTCAGTTCCCGCGCCAAGCTGAGCGTTTCTTGGTTGCCGCTGATGGCGGCTGTGGTATCACCCAACTTTTCAGCGGTCACGGCGAGGTTCAGCACGATGCCGAGGGCGCTCGGCAATTGGCCCAGCGAGCGGGCCAGACTCAGGGCGTCTTCCAGGGTGTGGCGGGCTTCGACCAGACGTTCTTCTTGACCGTAGACTGCACCCAGATTGCCCAGAAAGCGGACCTTCAGTTCGGGCGGCGGTTGACATGCCAAGCCCGCTTGATAAGCGGCGCGGGCCTCAGCGTAGCGCCCTGCTCTTAAGCGTAAGTTGCCACGGAGCAGATGCAGGCGGCAGCGTAAATTGAGATCCACCGTGATGTTGGCTCGCTCTAAGCGCTCCACGACGCCGAGCGCCGCGTTGATGGAGAGGTCGGCTTGGCTGAGTTCACCGCGCAGCAGCTTGGCGGTGGCGGTACTCAGGTGAGCGGTCAGCAGCGCCGCGTCGCTTTGCCACCGCTGGGCATACGCATGGAGGGCCTGTGCGTTTTGTTCTAAGCCCGGCGCGTCGGCGAGCAGTTCTTGAAGTCCGGCCAGCTCACTCAGCAGTGGCAAGCGGGCTTCGTCGTCGAGCAAGCTCAGCGCCTGCGTGTAGTGCTGCCGCGCCGCCGCATAAGCACCGATGCGCTGGGCTTGTTGTGCTGCGCGGGTGAGGCTCTGAGCGGCTTGATCGCAGCGGCCCGCTGCTTGCCAGTGCTGAGCGATCAGCGCCCAAAAGGTGTGAAGAGGCGTTCCCACTGGGCGTTCATTCAATTCGCTGAGCCAGTGGGCCAGACGGCCCTGCCAAAGGGTTGCCAGCGGCGGTGAGAGAGGAGGTACAGCCTCAAGTTCCGTTGAGTTGTGTTCTGCTCCAGACAGCCACTGCGCCACTTCGAGTTCGGGCAGGCCCACCACTTTGCTCCACAGCGCGGCGCTGCCCGGAGAAAGTTCGGGAGGCAGCAAGCGGCGGGCTTGGGCCAGCAACTCAGCGTAGTCCTGCTCGGTTCCCAGCAGCGCGGTAGTGCGTGGGTGCAGCTCGCTGCCCAATGATTTCAGTTCACGTTTGAGCGCGTTGTACACGGCGCTGGCCTGATCACGCCGCCCACTTTGCACATACAAACTCATCAGGCGTTGGGCAGCGTCTTCGTCTGAGGGATCATCGTTGAGGAGGGCCTTAAGGTAAAGCTCCGCGTCCTCCACTTTGCCTGCTTGGGCACAGTAAGCGGCCTGGGCACGCCGAGCGCGTTGCAGCAGTTCTGACAATCGGCGGCGTTCGTCTTGCTGCCACGCTTCCAGGTCGGGTAATTCGGTGGCGTCCAGCGGCAAAAAGGGAGCGGTAGCCAGCGCCAGGGCTGCGCTGTGATCGGCGCTCCCTAGGGGTTGCTTGCTCAGCGTGTTCACCAAGCCCTCAAACTCGGCGGTATCGATCTTGGCCTTGACATGGACGCCGCTGCCCTGATCCCAGAGCCACTCGCCAGCACCTGGCAATCGCCGCAGGCTGCCCAGGGCTTGGCGCAGATTATGAGGGCGTCCACTGGGCCAGAACAGCCGCATCAACTCGCTCCTGGCCGTCTCCCGCCCAAGGTGAGCCAAATACGCCAACAGCAAGCGCGTTTTGCCGCGCACCCGCAGCACTTCACCGCCGTAAGCGAAATGGGGTGAGCCGAACAGCCGCACGCTGAGCATGAAGGTATTATGCCCCGGTTTCATAAAGATAACGCTCAGATGAAATAATCAACAGGGAAGGAGGGTTGGTTAGGCTGAAGTCAAAGCTGGCCTCGCCCGTTATTGTGCAAGAAAAAATTCTTGTCCAGCACAGTATCCAGCAGCGTAACCCAGGCATTTGACAGCGCCCTCGGCGGCGTGCCACCATAGCTGACCCACATCGTTTAACGTCGCCGTTTTTCAGGCACAGCTTGTCCCACCATTGTTTTGGCACTTTCTGGGACGCGGCGACTTTTTGAATCGGAGGTTCATTATGAAGCAATTACGCTCTTTTGGTATCGCTCTTCTCGGTATTTCGCTGCTCGGTATGGCGGCCGCCGACAAAGTGGTCAGCATCGGCTACAGCGGCCCGCTTTCCGGCGGCGCGGCGTTTTACGGCAAAGACGTGCAGTCGGGCCTCGATATGGCCATTGACGAACTCAACAAATCGGGCGGCGTGACCGTTAAAGGCGAGAAAGTCACCTTCAAGTTGGTGGCCCTCGACGACAAGTACCTGCCCAACGAAACCGCCACCAACGTCAAGCGACTGACCTCACAGGGCATCGATGTCATCTTTGTGCCGCACGCTGGCGGCATTTTGACGGTGCAGGCCTTCAACACCCGTGATCCGCAGTTTTTGTTGGCGGCCTACTCTTCTGAACCCAAGATTTTGGAAGCCAACAACCCACTGACCTTCATGTTGCCGCCGCGCTACGACGTGTACGTCGCGCCGTTCGTGCAAAAGGAAATCACCACCTTCGGCAAGAAGTTGGGCATGGTCGGTACCACCTCGGCTTACGGCAAGGCTTGGGGCGATGTGGTGTCGGCAGAGTGGAAAAAGCAGGGCGGCACCATCGGCACCAACAACGGCGTGGACTACGGCACCACCGTGGACTATTCCAGCGCCGTGACCAAAGCGCTTTCCGAGAAACCCGACGTGCTGTTTATCGGCGGGCCGTCGCAGCCCACCGCCTTGGTGGTCAAAGCGGCCCGTGAGCAAGGCTTTAAAGGCGGATTCATCGTCATGGATCAGGCCAAGTTCGAGCAGATGAGCCAAATCGTGCCGCAGAGTTACCTCAACGGCGCGGTGGGCGTGCTGCCGGTGGCCGAGTTCCCCGGCACTCAGGTGTTCAGCGCTCAGTATCAGCGCCTCTACAAAAAAATCCCCACCAGCGAGGCGGCCCTCAACTACATGGGCATGAACGTGATCGCCAAAGCGATGGAACTGGCCGGAACCACCGAAGATCCAATGGCGATCCGTGCCAAGCTAGGGCAGGCCGCCACCTCGCTGCCGCGCAACAAAACCGTCTACAGCCTCAAGAGTGTCACGCCCCAGGGCCACATGGACGCCGACGTGCTGGCCGGATTTATTCAGGACGGCAAATACACCCGCCTGCGCCTGACCAGCCTCAAGTAAATTCTCCTCAAATGCGTCCTCCACCCCTTAACGGCGGTGGGGGCGCTTTGTTTATGCGCTTTTCTCGCTAACCACCTTTTACGGCCCGTTTCCTTTTCTAGTGGCACTGGTTGACGGCTGTAGCTGCCGCGCCAAAGCCCTGCGCTTCAAAGGTGTAGTTCAGCGGTTCAGTCAGCACGCCGGTTTTGAGTGGTTTGAGCTGAAGACGCAGCGTTTTGCCTGCCGTCAATCCGGCGGCGATGGCCGCGTTGGCCGCTGGATCGAGGAACGTGAACGCCGACAGATCCAGTTTGCCCGCCACTTCATACGAGCGCAGCGTTTTGACTGCCAGCGGCCCAGCGCTGCCGACTTGATACATCACTCGGTACAGCTTGTCCAAGTCGTTGCGCTGACCCTTGTCAAACAAGGCATATTTGCTGCTGAGGCTGGCCAAATAGCCGCCACCGATGCAGCGCAAACTCAAATAGCTCTTGCTGGTGTCGGTGTACCGCTCGTCCAGATAAATGACGCTGTTGTTTTGTTTCTTGGCGTCTTGAGAAACCTCATACGACACTTTGCTGTCCGGCACCCGCACTTCGGCGGCGAGGCCGGTGGTCAAAAGAGCTGCCGTCAAACTGGATGTGGCGAGCAGCAAAGAATGTGAAGGAGACATGGGGCAGTTTAGAGGATTACCCCAAGTCTTGGAGTTCGCAGGCGATCTGGGCGGCCACCACCGCGTTGTTTTTGACGAGGGCGATATTGGCCGTTAAGCTGCGCCCACCGGTGATCTCCACGATTCTGCCCAGCAAATAAGGCGTGGTGTCTTTGCCTTTGATGCCCTGCGCCGCCATGTCCGAGAGCGCTTGCTCAATGACGGGGGCAATTTCGGCGTGAGGGATTTCGGCTTCGAGTGGAATCGGGTTGGCGATCAGTGCGCCGCCTGCGGACTGGCCCGGCAGAGCCAGCGACCACTGGGCATGCAGGGCGCGGGCCACTTCTGCGGCGTCCTTGGCCATCAGCGGCGCGGCGTAGCCCGATTCACGACTGTAAAAAGCTGGAAAGGCCGGCACACCGTAGCTGATCACCGGCACACCCTGCGTCTCCAGGTATTCCAGCGTCAGGCCGATGTCCAGAATGCTCTTGACTCCGGCACTCACCACCGCGACGGGCGTGCGGGAGAGTTCGGTCAGGTCGGCGCTGATGTCGTAGCTCTGCTCGGCTCCCCGGTGAACGCCGCCGGTACCGCCAGTGGCAAACACCCGGATGCCAGCCAGCGCGGCGATCCGCATGGTGGTGGCCACCGTCGTGGCTCCGTGCCCGCCCGAGGCCACCGTGAACGGCAGATCGCGCACGCTGATCTTCTGCACGGTTTTGTCTGTGCCTAAAATCTCCAATTCTTCATCGTTGAGGCCCGCTTTGAGTCGCCCGCCGATGACGGCGATGGTGGCCGGCACGGCTCCAGCGAGGCGAATCAGGCTCTCGACCTCGCGGGCGGTTTCTACATTCTGTGGGTAGGGCATGCCGTGGCTGATGATGGTGCTTTCCAAGGCCACCAGTGGGCGACCATCATAAATGGCCTGAGCCACTTCCGGCGTGAAATCGAGGAGAGGGTGAGACATACCTTTAAGGTAACGTGTTTGAAGCGGCGTCAAGCGTGGGCCGCTCAAGATGGGCTTCTAACAGAGCGGGTGACAGACCAGCCCGAACTGCGCCGGGCGCTTCGATGGTCAGCGCGGCGCACAGGTGAGCCTGAGCCAGCGCGGCGGGCCAGGTCAGGCCATGCCACAAACCCGCCAGCAGTCCTGAGAGCAGAGCGTCACCCGCTCCAGTCACGTCCAGCACCTCAGCCTGGCGGGCGGGTGTACACAGCAGTTCGCCGCCCACCAACAAGCTGCCGCGTTTGCCCAGCGTCAGCAGCACCCACTCGGCTCCCCGTTGCCGGAGCTGCTGAGCGGCGTCAATCAAGGCGCTGTCACCTTCGAGTTCGGCCAAGTCCATTCCACTCAGCGCCGCCAGCTCGGCCCGATCAGGGCTCAGCAGCCAGACGGGGCGGGCGGGGGAGAGGAGCGGGCGCAGCCGCTCCGCTTTGGGAGCGCTGACCGGCTCGAGCGCTACCGGCAGGCCGCGCAGGGCAGCTTCGTCCAGCAAAAAGGCCACCACGTCCGGCGGCAAATTGGCGTCCACGATCAGGGCGCTGGCTCCCGTCAGCGGCTCGGCCCACCCGCTGACATCGGCGGCGCTGAGCTGAGCGGTCAGGGCCATGCTGCTCAGGCCCGCGTGCAACTCGCCGCTTTCTTCCAGCACCGCCGTATAACTTCCGGTGGGGCCGCTGCGCCGCAGCACACCTGAGACGTCTACACCGCTTTGCTCGGTGAGGCTGAGCAGGCCAGTGCCGAACAGATCGTCGCCCACCACGCCTAGGAGCTTGGTCGGCACACCGAGTTGCGCCAGATTCTGCGCCAAGTTGCGGCCTACCCCGCCCGCCGAAAACGTCGTGTGGGCCGGATTGCTGGTGCCGAGGCGCAGCGGCGCGTGTGAGCGGCTGAGAATGTCGGTGTTGAGGCCGCCCGCCACCACGAGGGGGCCACCGGACGAAATGAAGGCTGGAGGTTGACGCGGCATGGGCCTCAGCTTAGCGCCGCCGAACCGTGTTGCTCTGGCTTCTTGTCCAGCCGCAATACCTCTAGGCTATTTCGTAAAGAGCAGAATTGCGTTACACTGAGGGCATGTCCCAGCCCGAAGGCAACAACGACGCCGCCCTGCGGCCCAAGACCCTCAGCGAATATGTCGGCCAAGTCAAACTCAAAGACAAGCTCAGCGTGTATTTGCAGGCCGCCCGTAACCGCCGCGAAGCGCTGGATCATACGCTGCTGTTCGGGCCGCCTGGACTCGGCAAGACCACGCTGGCGCACATCATCGCCCACGAGCTCGGCGTCAATATCCGCGTGACCTCTGGCCCGGCCATCGAAAAGCCCGGCGACCTCGCGGCCATCCTCACCAACAGCCTCGAAGAAGGCGACGTGTTGTTCATTGACGAAATTCACCGGCTGGGCCGCATTGCCGAAGAGCACCTGTATCCGGCGATGGAAGATTACAAACTCGACATCGTGCTGGGACAAGGCCCCGCCGCCCGCACCATCGAGCTGCCGCTGCCGCGCTTTACTTTGGTCGGCGCGACCACCCGCCCCGGCTTGATCAGCGCCCCGATGCGCTCACGCTTTGGCATCATCGAGCATTTGGAGTACTACACCCCCCAAGAAATCGCCCTCAACTTGCTGAGAGACGCCCGCTTGATGGGGTTCGGTTTAGCGGACGAGGCGGCCTTAGAAATCGGCGCACGTTCACGCGGTACCATGCGGATCGCCAAGCGGCTGCTGCGGCGGGTGCGCGACTACGCCGAAGTGGCGGGCGAAAGTGTCATCGGCATGGAGCGCACCTACAGCGCCCTTGAAAAGCTGGGCTTAGACACGGCGGGGCTGGATGACCGCGATAAGAAATACCTCGAAACCCTGATTCACCGCTTTGCGGGCGGGCCGGTGGGCGTCGATACGCTCGCCACCGCCATCAGCGAGGACGGCCTGACGCTCGAAGACGTCTACGAGCCGTACCTCATTCAGCTCGGGTTCATCAAGCGCACGCCGAGGGGACGGGTCGCCACCGCGCACGCCTATCAGCATTTGGGCTTGCCGGTGGTGGGCCACCCAGACGACGATTTGCCGCTGTTTATTAACTGAAAGCCGATGTTTGAACACTGAAGGCGGCCCCCAGTTGTGTTGGTGGGCCGCTTCCTTTCATACTGGTTTCATGACTTCCAACTTGAACCGCACACGGCTCTTTACGGCGCTCGGCTTGGCGGCACTGGCTTCCAGCAGTTTAGCGGGTGGCGGTTCCCCGTTGCTCTCATATACTCGTATCTTGGTGACGTGGAACACCCAGCTCTTTCCGCAGGCCGGATCTCTCAAGCTCGTCGCAGGTGAGGCCCGCCGCGAAGAACCCAGCTTTTTTGCGCCGACACATTTTCGTCTGCTGCTGCAAGCCGCGCCCTCGGCCTACGGCATAGAGACTGAACTCAACATTTATCCGCTCGCGGATCTGCTGCATCAGTACCCTGAAACAACGGACGGCAGCGTGCGGCAGCAAATCCAAAAGCTGCGCTCGCTGATCGCTAAGCCTGCCACGCTCAACACGGCTGACGTCTTTCATTTACCGGCGGTGGAAGTCGTCAACAGTTCGCTGACGGTGGCGAGCGCACGCAAGAGCCTCAGCACGGCCAGCCTCAGCGGAGTGCGCTATCTCGGTACCTTTTCGCAGGACGTGAGCCGCTTTGCCAATACTGACGTGCGCTACTTGTTTCAGGGCCTCAGCCGCGACGGTCAGTACCTAATTACGCTCAACGCTTCGTTCGCTGGCAACAAGCTGCCCAGCCGTAGCGCATTGGAAGCGCAAGGCTATGACGTGGCCCCGCAACCCAACGGCACCGCCGCCGACCAAGCCCGCTACGAGCGTGCGGTGAAAGCTTACTTTCAGCAGACGGCCCAAATTCTGAGCGAGAGCGGTACTGCGCCCGAGGTGCGGCGCTTAGATCAGCTGGTGCTGTCGTTGAAGTTCAACTAAACTTCCCGCCCTAAAACCGTGCGGCTGAGCGTCCCGTCTGCCCGGTGCGGCGCGGCGTCAGCCACCTTGAGGCCAGCACGCCCGCCAAAAAGCCGAACAAATGGCTTTCCCAGGAAATGTGCGGGTCACGCGGCAGCACGCCCCACAGCGCTCCGCCGTAGAGCAGCAGAGCCAGCGCCGCCGTGAGAATGGAAACGGGGCGGCGGTCGTGCCAAGCGCTGGCCAGCAGCAGCCCAAAGTAACCGAACACCAGTTCGCTGGCCCCCAGATGGTCGCCGCCGCGTGCCAGCAGCCACACCAGCAGGCCGCCCACCACCACAATGATCAGGGTGGACAGCAAAAACCGGCCCACTCCGCGCAGCGCCGTCAGGAAGGCCAGTACCGCCAGCGGCAGCGTGTTGCTGATCAGGTGGGTAAAGTCGCCATGCAAAAACGGAGCGGTGAAAATATGACTCAGGCTGCTGAGATGACGTGGCTCGATGCCGTAAGCGTTCAGCGAGCCGCCGAAAATGAGTTGATCCACGATTTCTTGTAGCCAAATGATGCCGATCAGTGCCGCCGTAACGCCGCCCGCGCCGCGCAGTTGGTTTCGGGTGGCCAGCCGCAATTGCTCAGACTTGACGGGTTTGTCCATCACTGGCTCTGGCAACTCAGTTGCTCACCCTCCGGCTGACATGAGACGTTCAGGGTTTGCTTGCCGCTCAGCGTGACGCCTAGCCAGGCGGCTTTGAGTCCCGCACTCAGCGGCGTGATGGTCAGATCGTAGTCTCCGGCGGGGAGGTCGGCGCTCAGCGGTGTCGCGCCGCGCAGTTCGCCGTTCTTACCCAACACCTGCACCCGCGCCGCCATGCTGCTGCTGACGCTCAGGCGGCCTTTCGGCGGGCTGTAGCGCAGCGCTGCCTTGACTTGCAGCGTCTGGTCGGCGGGCACCTGCACCGTTTTGGTCAGCGATTCAAAGTTGGTGCGCTCCAGCCGCAAAGTCGCGCTGCCTGCTGGTACGTCGCTCAAAGTCAGTGGGGTGGTGCCCCGGTAAGTGCCGTCAAGATAAACGCTCACTTCGGAAGGATCGGTCAGCACCTTGAGGCTGCCGTAATCGCCGACCCGGTAGACTTGCGTCACCACATTCCAACTGTTGCTGGGCAACTCCGCCGCCGCCAATTTGACCGTCTCGGCCAGCTTGTTCACGCTGCTGCCGAGGACTGGGAAGGTCAGCGGGCGTGGGCTGCCCACCACGAAGACCTGGGTGTAGCCGGTCACGGGCGGCAAGTTGAAGAGCGCCGTTTGCTGAGCCGGCTGGACACTGGGCGTCAGCAGCTGCGCGGCGGCTTGCTTGGGGAGCAGCAGCGCGTAAAGATAAGTCGGAGCTTGCGTGCCCGCCACTTGCACACTGAGCTGCACCGGCCCGGGGCGGCGGTAATGTCCGTCTGAAACTTTGGAGCCGTTGTCTATTAAACGCGCCGACAAGGCGAGATCGGAGCCGAAGCGGGTTTGCAGCGGGGCGGGCACGCAAGCGGTGAGCAGCAGCGGCAGTGTCAGGAGTGGCAAGGTCAACAATGGGGTCAGCAGCGAGAAGGAGGAGCGCTTCATAGCCTCAGTGTAGAGAGGTGCGGTCGGGGAAACGTCACCCGAAAGTCAAACTCAGTGCGGCGTCGAGGGTGAGAAAGACTCAGTGGTGCGCCGTTCTCACTCCGTCCCGTCATGAGCGCCCAGCTGCAAATAAGCGTTCACCACTTCGGGATCAAAGGCCAGTCCGCGCTCCCATACCAAACGCTGCGCCCGCACGTCCGGCGGCAGGTGGCCCCAGTGGTCTAGGGCATTGGCCACCGCCAGCACGCGGGCGAGGCGTGAAATGGCCGGGCCGCGCAGCCCGCACGGAAAGCCGCGTCCGTCCCAGCGCTCGTGGTGCTGGCGAACGGCGTCTAAAGTGCCGCTGGGCAGGTCTTGGCCGATCAGCAGATCAGCGCCCACCCTTGGATGCGCTCTGGCGTCACCGCCCGGCGGGATCAGCGAGCGCCCGATGTCGTGCAGCAGTGCGGCTCTGCTCAGCGCTTCCAGCTCTGGGCCGCTCAGGTCAAGTATCTTGCCCAAGTTCAGCGCCAAGTCCCGCACCCGCTCAGGATGTCCGGCGCGGACAAAACTGGCTTCACGCCGCGCCAGCGCCCGCGAGCCTTGCCAAACGATCAATTGACGAGAAAGCATAAGCGCAGTTAAGCGTTCGCTGCTGATGCGGCTCTTTCTGATGATGAACTGCTGCTCATCTAGACAGCATGACGCTCTCAATCAGCTTCGGAGGCGGGCTTCAAGTCAGGGGCAGCGGCCATTCCGCTTGAATGTGCCAGTGGGTGTCCTCAGCGGGTTTGACACACAGCGCCAAGCTGGCGACTTCAAGGCGTTCAAAAGGCCGCGTGAGCGCTTCGAGCCGCTCCCGTAAGCCGTCTGGGTCGTGGCCGCCGTAAGGCTGAACCAAAGTGAAGTGCGGCTGGTAGGTGTCTAAGCCCCTCGGTGTGCGGAGAAGCTGCATTCTGGCAACCTCGAAGGGCCGCTGCCATTTGCCCGCCGCCACTTCCGCGTCAAACGGTGAGGCGGTCACGAAGGGCGCGAGCCGTGCGGAAAGCAGGGTGTGCAGCATCAGAAAAGCGGGGGACGCTTCAAAGCGCTGCACCCAAACGCGCCCGTCTTCCCAGACTGCGAGGTGGCCGCCTCCAAGCGTCAAGTCCGCGCCCGGCGAGGAGCAGCCCAAACACAACCTGGCCTCTTGCTCAATGGCGCTCAGTCTGTCGGGATCGGTGTAAAAGCCTTCCACCACCGTCAGGTGAAAGCCGTAGGGCGCGGCGCTCTCTTGCCATTCGGGGCGCAGAAACTCGGGCAGCGGCAGCACCTGCTGGGCGCGGACATCGTAGCCCAGAAGCTGGCTGCCGAGTTGATAAAACGGGCTGCTGGCGGGCGGCACCAGATAAACGGCAAAGCGGGCGGCGTCGGGGAAGTCGGTCATGGTTTAGCTTGACACGGCAAAGTCAGATCTGCTTAAGACCAGTGCTGGAAGCGTTACACTGCGGCGCGTGAACTTAGCCGACTTCGGGCACTGGTCAGACGCGCAGCAACTCCGTGAACTGCAAACGGCGGTTCCGGCGCAGGGGCAGCATGCTCAGGCGGCAGCGCTGGCCCTGCGTGCGGGCGTGCCGGACGCGGCGCTGCGCTGGGCCTTGATGGCCGGTGAGCGGCAACTGGCAGCGGCAGCAGCGCTGCGGCTCGGCCAAACCGCGCAGGCTTTAGAACTGATCGCCCCGCTGCCGCCCACCGCCCGCCGCGCCGTGCTGCTGGCCCGCGCCCACGCGCTCGACGGTCAAACAGAGCTGAGTTGGGCCGAGCAAGCCCGTCAGCAGGCCCGCTCCGAGGGAGACGCTTCCGCGCTGGTGGCCGCCGTGACCTTGCTGGGCGAATTGCAACTGGCCCAGCCTTACGCCGCCCTCAGAACACTGGCCGAGGGGCTGAAAGTGGCGGAACTGGTGGGCGGTGCTGCCGACGCGCACTTGCTGGCGGTGCTGGCCTACGCTCAGCGGTTGGTGGGCGGTTCTGGCAGCACGGCCAAAGCCGAGCGCACCGCCCACAAAGCCTTGGAGCGCTCCACGCCGCGCAGTCCGGCCCGAATCTGGGCGCTGCTGGCACTGGACCTTGTGTCCGAAGCGCAAGCCGAAAGGGAAGCCGGGCAATTGGGAGCGGCGTGGTGGCCGCGCTCAAGTTGAAGCGGCAAAACGAAGCGGCGCACCTTAAATTTTGGTGCGCCGCTCTGGTCGTAGAAAACTGAAAGTTACTTATCTAATGGGTCAGGGTTGCGCTCGGCCCGTTCGCCTTCGGTCAAGGTAATCGGGTGGCGGCGCATCTTGTCGCGTTCGGCTTCGTCACCGACGCCGCTGTAGTCCTTGCGGTCCGGCAGTTCTTTGCCCAAATCGGTCATCACGGCTTCACCGTCTGGGCCGTCCGGTTTCACCGGTGCAGTGGGCTGTTGGTCGTCGTTCATTCTGGCTTCCTCCTTGGCCCGCCAAATCCGCGAGGCGGCAGTGGAAGGCGCGGTGACGGACGGGGTGGCTGAACGCTCCACGAACTGCGGGGCGTTGCCGCTGGCGGCGGGCTGAACTGGCGCAGACGGCTGCGGGCTGGGGCGCGGCGCGTCTGAAGGCGGCACCGGATGAGCCGCGCTCTGGCCCAAGTCGGGCAAGTCGCCGAGGTTGGGTTCCGAGCCGTCACTGGCCGCAGTCTTCGTGAGGAACACCGGATTGGCGGAGACGATCTCCAGCACCTCGGCCGTGCGGGTGCGGGCCGCCGCCGCCTGAACCGCCTCGCTGTGGGTTTGTTCCTCTTCCGCTTCACCGAGTTCGAGGATGAGTTGCTCGCGGCTGGCGATTTCTTCGTTGAGCCGCTCCACATCGCCCCTCAGCTCATCCAGCACGCCCTGATCGGCGTCGGCATGGTAAGCGCGGCCCAAACGGGCATACAGGCCGTCGAGTTCGCGGGCAAGCTGGTAGATTTCTACGCGCAGCTTGGCGCTCTGGGCCACTTCTTCGCCCCGCCGCTGCACCTTTTCGGCTCCGCGTTTTACAGAATTGAAGATGTTATCAAGCATATGTGCTTCAGTCTGTACTGACCCAGGGGATATTGGGTGAAGGACGGCTGAGCGCGGCCTTCACGTTCTCGCGCTCCAGGCGGGCGGCTTCTTCGGCGTCTTCGCGGCGCACTTGCAAGTCTTCCAGCGTTTGAGACAGCACGTTTTTGAGTTGCCCCAAACCCTGACCGCTGTGGGCGCTGATCGGCACGCCGCCGAGTCTGGCCCGCTCGTGTTCCAGCGTCTCGGCGTCGGCCTGATCGGCTTTGTTGAGGGCCACCACCGTCGGCAGGTCGCCGATCTCCAAGTCTTGCAAAATGCGCGTGACGGCGGCGTGGCGGGCCTCGGCTCCCGGCGCGGCAGCGTCCACCACATGCAGCAAGATGTCTGCATCGCCGATTTCTTCCAAGGTAGCCCGGAAGGCGCGGGTCAAATCGGTGGGCAGATCACGGATAAAGCCCACCGTGTCTGTAAAGACCACCGGCCCGACGCCTTCCAGAAAGCCCTGACGGCTGGTGGGGCGCAGCGTGGCAAACAGTTTGTTCTCGGCCAGCACCTTGCGCGGCTCCTCGGCGGCGTGGGTAAAGGCGTTGAGCAAAGTGGACTTGCCCGCGTTGGTGTAGCCGACGATGCTGATGACTGGCACGTCGTTGCGGCCACGCTGCTTGCGGCGTTCTTCGCGCCGAACCGCGACTTCCTTGAGCTGGTTTTCCAGGAACGACAGCCGGTCGTTGATCCGGCGGCGGTCAAGCTCCAGCTTGGTTTCGCCGGGGCCGCGTGTGCCGATGGCTCCGCCCGCTGCCGAGCCGCCCGAGGCCCCGATGCGCGAGAGCCGGGTGCCCGCGCCCAACAGACGCGGCTTCATGTAGCGCAGTTGGGCCAGTTCGACTTGCAGGCGCGACTCCACGCCCTGCGCGTGCAGCGCAAAAATATCGAGGATCAGTTGGGTGCGGTCGAGCACTTTGAGGCCAGTGGCTTCCTCGATTTCACGGGCCTGCGCCGCGCCGAGTTCCTGGCCGAAGATCAGCAGTTCGGCGTCCTCGTGGTAAGCCTTGCTGGTCAATTCTTCCAGCTTGCCCGCGCCGATCAGCGTGCCGGGCTTGAGGTGCCGTCTGAAAATCAGTTCGCGGTAGACCACCTCGGCCCCGGCGGTGCGGGCGAGCTCGCCAAGCTCGGCGAGGCGCTCCTCGGCGTCCACTTCGCCCTGATCGATTTGCACCAAGATGGCCCGTTCGCGGCCTTTTTTGGCTTCGCGGGTGCGCTGGGAGCGGGCAATTTCTTCTTCGAGGGCGCTGACCTGCGCCGCGAGGTCGAAATTCTCCATCTCGGCGGGGCTGGCCGGCGGATACACGCGCCAGTCTTCTTCCTCACCCACCGTGCCGGGTGGGGTCAGGTGGGCCAGATGCACGTTGCCGGGCAGGCCGTCTGGACGCACCTCAATGGCCGCCACCGCGTCGAGGCGGCTCAGAAACAGCGCCGAGAGGTCGCCTTTGCTCAGGCCGCCGCCTTTGGGGTGGGTGTGCAGCAAATGAAAGCCCGACAAGCGGGTTTCGCCTTTGCGCAGCGGCGGCAGCTCGGCAGCCTTGGCATCGGCCACCGACACGCTGATGACCCGTCCGCGCCGGTCAATCAGCACGCTGATCTCACGCCGGATTTCCTGCGAGAGTTCGCTGAGGTTGCGGGCCAGCTCCGGGCTGGTGACGCTGCCGGGCGCGAGGCGGCGGCGGTACAAGTTGCTGAGGCTCTTTTGCTGGCCGGTTTTGAGGCCGGATAGATTACCGTGGACTTTCTCTATGTTGATTCACTTCCTTGTGGGGTGAGCAGGAATGGAAAGCGCCCGCCTGAATAAAGGCAAAAGCGCGAACTGAAAACGTGCCTGTAGGTTAGCGCAGGGGAGCGAAGTCAATCGTAAGAAGGGCTTGTGGGGCAAGAGGCGTGCGGTTTGTTTTTTTTCCGAGCAGCTCCGTGTGCCCGCCAAATTCAGTTCCAGATCATGCCCTTACTATCGCTCCCGCTCGGCCCCGCCGCATCCGCCGAATGGCCTGCTGAGGTATCCAGCGACCAAAAAAGTTGGCCCACGCTTTCACACGGGCCACATGGAGCAAACCTTCCTCAGTCCAGCACCTGCGTTGCCAGCCAGCGCTCGAATTCAGCCAGCGCCATCGGCGGCGAGTAGAAAAAGCCTTGAGCAGCGTGGCAACCAGCTTTTTCCAGAATCTTGGCTTGGGCCTGCGTTTCCACACCCACCGCGATGACTTCCAAGCTCAGTTTGCGGGCCAAGTCCACCGTGCCTTCCAAGAGAGCCAGGTGGCGTGGGCCGCTGAGCAAATTGGCCACGAACGAGGGGTGTAGCTTGACGCCGCTGAGCGGAAAGCGCTCCAGGGCAGTCAGGCTCGACGCGCCGTCACCGAAATCGTCGACCCAGATGTGCGCTCCGTGCTGGCGTAGCTCGGCGAGGGCCGCGCTGGTGTGGGCGGCGGCTTTGCTGTGCAGCGCCGAGGCGGAGTCCGGTTGAATCAGGCTGCTGGCGCTGAGTTCGAGGTCTAAGCCGCCGACTTCGCGCACCTGTTGCCCGAACTCGCTCAGCACGTCTTCGTCGAGCAGCTCGGCGGCGCTGAAGTTGATGGCAAGGCGGAGTTTGGGGTGCGGGCCTTGCCAGCGCTGCCGCTGGGCGCTGACCTCGGCCACCACCCAGCGCCCCAGGGCGGGCAACATCCCGGTGCGTGAGGCCAGCGGCAAAAACTGAGCGGGCGAGAGCAGGCCGCGTGTGGGGTGCTTCCAGCGCAGCAACACCTCCGCGCCCTGCACCCTGCCGCCGTGCAAATTGATGACCGGCTGAAACAAGAGGGTCATCTGTGAGGGCAGTGCGCCGCGCAGGTCGTGTTCGAGTTCGAGCAGGCCCGCTTCGGCGCTCATCATCTCGGGCCGGTAGGACTGCCGCCCGGCGCGGCCCGTGCGCCTGGCCGAGAGCAGCGCGGTGCGGGCATGTTCGAGGAGTTGTTCGGCGGTGTCCGCGCCGCAGGCCACGCCCACGCTGGCGCTGATGCGCATCTCGCGCCCGCCGACCCTCAGCGGCATGGTCAGGAGGTGCTGCACTTCGTCGGCCAGCACTAGGGCCGAAGCGCTTTCTATTTCCGGCAGCACCAGCGCGAAGTGTTCGCCTTCCAAGCGGGCCACTTGAGCGTCTTTGCGCCAGTGGTGCAGCCTCGCGGCGACCTGAATCAGCAAGTGATCGCCCGCTGAGCGCCCCAAAGCCGACTGCAACACCCCGAAGTCGTCCACGCTGAGGCTGAGGACGCAAAGCTGTTTGTGGGCTTGCTGGACGAGTTTGGCCCGCAGGCCCGGCCAGTTGGGCAGGCCGGTGAGCGGATCGTGGGCCGCGTCGTGCTTGAGGCGGTCTTCGAGGTTTTTGAGGGTGGTGACGTCGTGCAAATACAGCGCCAGCGGCTCGTTGCGTTGCGGCGCACCTTCGCCCGTACTCAGCCGTGCGCCGGTGATTTGCAGCGAGCGGCGCAGGCCGTCCGAGCGGGTCAGCACTGCCGAAAGAACTCCGCCGTCTAGGCTGGCCTGGGTGGTCAGCGTGACTGTCGAAAGCGGCGTGAGATCGGGGCGCGAGAGCTGCACATTGAGCGCTTTGAGGAGCCGGCCCAGCGGCACGCCGCCCGGCACACTTAGGGCGCTGCGCTCGACGCCCAGCAAGGTGGCGGCGGCTTCGCTGGCCAGCCAGACCGGGCGCTCACCGCTGTCGTCCGCCGCGCCGAGCAGCAAGGTGGCCTGCGGGCTATGGGCGATCACGCCGCTGAGCAGGCGGTGCTGGGCGCTGTCCATTTCTTGGCGTTCGTGAAAATGAAACTCGGCCACCACCAGCGCTTCACCTTCCGTGAACAGAGGCTCAGGCGTGGCGGCGTCTTCGGGCGGCGCGTCGTCATTGCCGAGGGCGTCTTCCAATTGATCGCCGCAGTACAGCGAAATGATGGCCCGCTCGCCGCCCAAAACTTGCAAGGTGCACTCAAAGCGCTGCTGAGGCTGCGAGAGCGCTTCGGTGAGCGCTTCGGTGAGCTGGCGCTCGACTTCTGCGGGGTCATGCCAAATCGGCCATTGCCACAGCAAGGCGTTTTGCGGGTCAGCCGTACCCGGCAAGCTGCGGCGTAGCGACTCACTGCGCTCCAGCACTTCGCCGCTGCTGCTCAGTACAGCGGTGGGCAACCGGGCACCCAACAGCAGCGCATTGATCCGTGCCGAGAGCGCGATCTCCTGCGTGATGTCGTACATCGTCCACAGCACGCCCGCCGCCGCGCCGCCGTAATAAGGCCGCATCTGTGAGCGCAGCCAAAAGCCGCGCCCGCCAGGCGAGCCGGGCAGCCACTCGCGCTCCTGATAAGCCGCCCGCCCCGCCGCCACTTGCCGCAGCAGCAGCGATGTGTGGCTGCGTGCCGGAAAAACCGCGTCAAAACTCTGGCCGAGCACCTGCGCGGCGCTGAGATGATGAAGCTCCAAGAATCTGCGGCTGACTTGCTGAAACACCAAATCGCCGCTGAGCCAAGCCGCGCCTTCGGGCAACTGGGTAATCAGCACGTTGGCCTCGCGCTGGCTGCTGTCGCTGCGGGCAGCCGAAAGCAGCATGGTCAGCAGCTGCACGGTGCTTTCCGGCACCGCCTGCTGCGACCACATCAGGCCCAGCAGTGCGCCGTCACGGGTGAGCCAGGTTAACTCGCCGCTGTCAAACCACTCGTCGGGCGGCGTGAGGTCGCGCACCAGCAGCGGCGACGTATCGGCGCTCATCAGCAGGGTCTGGCTGCCCAAGCTGGCCAGCAAGGTGCAGTCGGGAGCGTGGCTTCGCAGCAGTTCTCTGAGGGTATTTGGCAACGTAGTGTCTACGGTTAAAGTCATGGATGAGTCAACCTCTCTGCTCTGTATTCTCCTCAGTTTGTCTTACAAGCCCCATGCAAATGCACGTTTTCAAGCAGTTGTGTGCAGGGGGGGCTAGGGGGGATAGACAACTGAGCACCCACTGAAAACGATGACCGGTGGTCAGAAACAAGAAGACGAAAATTCGCCAAAGGGGTGGAGGTTACACTTTTTCGGCTAAGATTTAGAATGTGCAGCGTCTCGAAAATCTGTTCGAGACACTAACTTTCGTCAGCTCAGCGCTCAGTATCCAAAAAGCCTGCCAGAATTTCCTTATCTGACCTTTAGCCTACAGATTGCCTCTGGGTATATAAAATTGACCTTGCAGAAAAGCACATCAGCTCTGCTGTAGGCCGGAGGTATGATTCCGTTTCCTAGACTTCTTCCAGCCGAAAAGTAAATCTACAATCCATCCAAAAAAAGCCGCACTCTCTTGAGGAGGTGCGGCTCTTCTGATATTGGAGCGAATACTTTTTGGTTCTTAGCGGTGGCGGAGAGGGTGGGATTTGAACCCACGGTACAGTTGCCCGTACTTCAGTTTTCGAGACTGACCCATTCAACCGCTCTGGCACCTCTCCACACGCTCGGCACTCACGCCGAGCACGTGAGCGAGGCGAAGTGTAGCACGCGCTCAGGACGCCTTCAAGGGGACACGCCGAAACGGAGGGCGCAGTCAGCGCTCTTCATCGTTTTGGCAGGAAGCGGCGCTACAGTAGGGCCGATGCTTCGTTTTCCTTTCCCCCCGGTCAGTTCGCGCCGATGAGCGCTCCCGAAACCGCTGAAACGCCCGCTTCCGAAGCGACCTTACCGCCTGCCCCGGTTCCCCGCTCGGCAGCCCGCAACACGCTCATTGTGATGGCGGGCACGCTGGGTTCGCGCTTATCCGGGGTGGTGCGCCAGCAGCTCATCAACGGCTTTGGCAACGAACTGCTCGACGCTTTTACCATCGCCTCGCGGGTGCCCAACCTGTTCCGCGAACTGCTGGCCGAGGGCGCACTGGTCAACTCGTTTATTCCCGTCTACAAGTCGCTCGGCAGTGATGAGAAATCCCAACTCGCCCGCACTTTTTCCGGCGCACTGATCGGCATCAACTTGATCTTGATGGTGTTGGGCATCTTGGCCGCGCCGTGGATCGTTGACCTTTTGGTGGCCAAAAACGCCAATATCGACACCGGCTTGGCTATTTATATGACCCGCCTGGTGATGCCGTTCCTTACGCTAATCAGCCTGGCATCGATTGCCATGGGCCTGCTCAACGCCGACGAGCATTTTCGCGAATCGAGTTTTGCACCAATTGCCTTCAACGCCGTCTCTATCGTCATTTTGCTGGTGGCTACAGTGCTATTTCCGCACTCGGCGACCTGGCTGGCGCTGAGTTGGCTGCTCGGCGGGCTGGCGCAACTGCTGGTGCAGCTTCCGGCACTGGGCAAGTACGGCCTGCTGCCCACTCCGCAGCTGATGACCCACCCGGCGCTGGGGCGGGTGCTGGTGCAGATGGCCCCGTTTACCCTGACGACGGGCGCACGGCAGATTCTCAATATCTATGTGCAGCGTCTGCTGACCAACGCCGCCTTTTTTCCGTCGGGCACCGCCTTTGCCTACAGCAATGCCGAAACTTTGTTCACGATGGTCAACGGGCTGTTCGTGGTGAGTCCGGCGCTGGCGCTGTTTCCGAGATTCTCGCAACTGGCCGCCGACAACGATTGGCCGAGCTTCAAGGAGCTGACGTACAGCACCCTCAAAACCGTCACCTTTCTGGCGGCTCCAGCCAGCGCCCTGCTGGTGGCGCTCTCAGGCTACGCCATCGGCATTTTCGATTTGCGCGGCAACATGCCGCTCGACCGCTTCACCTCCGGCACGCTGATTCTGACCGGCTGGGCAATAGCGTTGGTGCCGTGGGCGATCAATACCGTCTTGCTGCGAACCTTTTACGCCCGGCAGCGCACCCGCGAGGCGGTGGTGGTCAGTGCGGTGGGCTTTTTATTGGAAGTGCTGCTCTACAATGTGGTGGTGCCGCGCCTCGGCCTGATCGGCTTCGGGATTTCCACGACGATTTCGGGTGTGGTGGTGTGCTTCTCACTGATTTACCTCTACGGACGCCAGCTCGGATTCTCAGTGCCGAACTTGGCCTTTTACTTGGCCCGCGTGGTGGGGTTATCGGTCATCGCGGGCATCGTGGCCAAGTTGGTCTCGCTGCCGCTGCCCAACCCCGGCCCCCATCAATTGCTGCTGAGCATCTTCGTGCTGGCGCTGGCGGGCGGTTTGGGGCTGGCGAGCTACTTGGGCCTCGCGGCGGCGCTCAATGTCGGGCAGGCCAGAGGACTGATCAGCGGCGTCCGGAGGCGAATGGGGCGCTGAGAGAAGCGAACTCCAGAGTGCCATTTCATCCTCTCAGGCCAGCCGCAGCACGCTTTGATTGCCGCGCAGCACATACACCAGCACCCCGGCGTCGGCCAGTACACCGGCTCGGCGCTCCAAGTCGCGCACCGTGCTGGAAAGTCCGACCCACTGGCGGCGCGGCGACTCGCCGGGTTCGAGGTAAAAGCCCTCGGGCATCACCACGATGACCACCCGTTTGGCGCGGGTTCTGGCCCGCAGCGCCGCCGTCAGTACGTCGCTGGGCGCGTGTTGGGTCAGCACGATCACGTTGCTGCCCGCCGCTTGCTCGCTCAAATCGGGCAAGGCGGTCTCGGCGGGCTGAGCTTGCAAGGTGGCCAGCTTAGAGAGGGCGGCTTGCAGGGCCAGCGGCGTGCGGCCTGGAGGGGTCGCGCCCTGCGGCGTGCTGAGCGAGATCGGCAACTCGGATTTGAGCGCCTCGCTGATCAAGCTGGCCGAGAGCCGCACCGCGCTTTCCAAAAAAACGTCGTCGCCACGGGTATCCACGAACACCAAGAGGCGGCTGCTGGCGGTGCGTTCCAGTTCGCGCACGGTCAGCTCGCCGGTGCGGGCCGAGAGTCGCCAGTGAATCCGGCTGGGCGGGTCGCCGGGCGAGTAAGGCCGCGCCCCGCGCAGGCTCAGCGGATCGTCCAGCCCCAGCGTGCGGGAAAGTGCGCCTTCCGAGAGCAGCGGGCGCAGCAAGTCCGGCAGCGCCAAGCCGTGAATGCCGGGGTAGACTTCCATGCGCGTGCCAAAACGGAGCCGGGTGCTGCGCCAGAACAGCCCGAACGGATCGGCCCAGCGCAGCGTGGTGGCGGGCCAATGGTACTCCCCTCTGGCATTGAGGTGCAGCGAGCCGCTGAGTTCGGCTTCTCCGCTTTGCCACAGCCAGCCTGCCCAGCGCCACTGCCGATCCGCAATGATGGTCAGCGGCGGCGCGTCCTCAATGACGTAGCGCAGCGGCAGGCGGGAAGAGAGCTTGATGTGAATGCGGCAACCCACATCGCGGCCCACGAATCCGGCGGGCGGCACCTCGCGGCTGAGTTCGAGCTGCGGTGCTCGGCGGTAGGCGGCCCAGATCAGACCAAAGAGCAGCAGCAGCAAAGCCGCCCAAGCCAGTACCCAGACATCCAGAATCATGCTCGGCCCGCTGCCCCCTCACTTCCCGCTGTTTCCTTCGGAATTGTCTCTGCCGGAACGGGCACGCTGCGCATCACTTCTTCCACCACCTGCACGTCGCGCAGTCCCAGCAAGCGGGCTTCAGTGCCTAAAGTCAGGCGGTGGGCCAGCACGGCGGGAGCGACTTCCTTGACATCGTCGGGCAGCACGTAGGCGCGTCCACTCAGTGCCGCCAGCGCCTGAGCCACGCCTTGCAGGGCGAGGCTGGCACGCGGCCCGCCGCCGAGCAGCACCTGCGGGTGGGCGCGGGTGGCCGCCGTGAGCTGGGCAATGTAGCGCCGCAGCGCCGCGTCCACGTACACCTCACGGGACGCTTGACGGGCGCTGAGAAGTTCCTCTGGCGTAGCGACAGCCTCCAGCGTGTTGATCGGGTGAGTGCTCTGCAAGCGGTCGAGGAGAGCCACCTCCTCGTCCAGCGTGGGGTAGCCCACCGAGAGGCGCAGCAAAAAGCGGTCGAGTTGCGCTTCGGGCAATCGGTAAGTGCCCTCGTGTTCGACGGGGTTCTGGGTGGCCATCACGAAAAAGGGCTGCTCAAGCGTGTGGGTCACGCCGGACTCGGTGACTTGGCTCTCGCCCATGGCCTCCAGCAGCGCCGACTGGGTTTTGGGGGTGGCGCGGTTGATCTCGTCGGCCAGCAGCACGCCCGCAAAAATCGGCCCCGGCACGAACACGAATTCGCCGCCCTTGTAAATGCTCACGCCGGTCACGTCGCTGGGCAGCAAATCGGGCGTGAACTGCACCCGCTTGAATTTCAGGCCCAGCGAGGCGGCGACGGCGCGGGCCAGCATGGTTTTGCCGGTGCCGGGCGCGTCTTCCAGGAGGACGTGACCGCCTGCCAGCGCCGCCGCCAGAACAAGGCGGGTGACGCGCTGCTTACCGACCAGCACGCGGGCCACGTTGGTTTCTAAGCGCTCGGCCCAGCGCTGCAAGTCTTGAAGGGGAAGGGGGGGTGTGATTTGAGTCATGCGGGCCTCTGGGGTGAAGGGGTGGGGGCTTGGTCTAAAGGATGCAGGAGGCGCTGGACTTCGGCGGCGCTCTGCTCGGCGGCCTCGGCTTGCTGGTCGCCGACCTCGCCGCCGTAGCGCACCGGACGGTAAGCTTCGGTAAGCTGGGCGAGCGGCAGCGCGGTTTCGGGCCAGCGGGCAGCGGCGCGGCGCAGCAGTTCGTCGGGGGTTTCGCTTTCCAAGCGGCCCAGGCCCTGAGCGGCCATGAAGCGCAAAGTGGCGGCGTAAGCGGCGCGAACCCGTCCCAGCGGCTCGCCATAAGCGTGGGGACTGGGTGGGGTGAGTGCCGCCTCGGTGGGTTCATCTTCGGGAGCTTCCTTGAGCCTCAGGACCAACCAGGCCGCGCCCGCCAGCAGCACGAAGCTCAGCGCGGCCACCGTCCAAATCAGCCAAGTCGGAATGAAAAGGGGCTGGAAGGGCGGCCTCTGGTGGGCGCTACCAGCCGCCTGAACTTGCTGCGCCGCCTGCGGTTCAATCACGGTGCCCACCACCCGGTAGATGGCTTCCGGTTGCAGCAGCAAGCCCAAGATAAACAGACCGGCGGCGGCAAGCAGCACCAGCGGCACCACCCAGAACAGCGGGTGAATGCGCCCCCAACCTATTTTCCAGCCGCGCCGCAAAATCGTTAAGCACAGCAGCAGCATCCCCATCAGCGGCAAGTTGGCGGCGTTGAGCAAGGTGGCGACAGTGGCGGCTTCGCGGATTCGAGCGGGCGTGGGCGGCTTAGGCACCCTGCTGACTGGAGTGCCGGGTAACGCAGTCGGCGGGGCGGCGGGCCGGGTGATGCGCTGCACTACATCAATCGGCGTGCGGTTAAGGTGCAGCGGCGCGGGGCGGGGCAAGGTGGCCACCGCCAGCAGTACGGCCAGCAGCGCCGCACCTGCAATTCCCAAGGGCCGGTTGAAGCGTGGAGCAGTCGGCGGCCTGAGCGCCTGCGCTTCCCCGAGCTGTTCGCGGCCACCCAGTCCGACTGCGCCGATCAGCAGGCCCAGCAACCCCAGCGGGGTCGGCGCGAGCAGCAACACCCCCGCCGGAAGCAGCAGCGCCCAGCGTTGCCCGCCGCGCAGGCTGTGAATGCCCGCCGCCAAGACCAGCGACAGCGGGCCAGTGATGACGAATGTCAGCGCGGCGCTGCGCAGGTCGGGCAACTGCAGGAGCGCTGCCAGTAAAGCCAGCGGCAGCAAACTCAGGGCCAGCGTCGCCGCCGATTTCGCAGAACTCCTGATGATGAGGCCCACGGCCACGCTCTGCGCCAAGCACAGCCACCAAGCTTGTAATCCCAGCGCCGTCCACGGCAAAGCGGCGAGAAAAAGGGCGGGCGTCACGCTCTTAGTATGCGGCGCGGCGGCCCAAAGTTCCCTGAGCGCTGACCTGACTAAACCGTAGGCCTGACCAAACCGCAGCCCTGAATAAACCGCAAGCCAAAGACCAGCAAAAAGCGCCCGAGTCGCCCCGGACGCTTCGGCTCACTGCTCAGGCCTTACTTTTCTTCTTCGGCGTCGCCGCCCATGTTGCTGCTGGGCGGATCAGAGGTGATCATGCTGCCGATTTCCGCAACGTCGTGGGCATCTAAGCCCTTTTTCTGAGCGCTTTCTGGAGCGGGGGGCAGGTTCTGTTCTTCGGGAGGGCCGGGATTGATGCCGTGTTTGTCGGTCATACTTTGATTCTCCTTGTGCTGCTTAGCCTAACGCCTGAGCCCGGTCACGGTCTTAAAGGGACGTTTAGACGTGGTTTCATGAGGTCTGACGTTCGTAGTCTTTCAGCGCCCGGTTCTCGGCGGGAATACGGATCAGCAGCAGTAAAGCAGCGTTCAGCAAGCTGGCCCAAAAAGCGGTACGGGTCGCCCCCACGCTCAACGGGACGCTCAGGAGTTCGGCGACCACCACCATGTAATTGGGGTGCTTCAAGTACCGAAACGGCCCGCCGGTGACGCGCTCCGCATTTGGCACAATCAAAATGCGGGTGTTCCACTGCTTGCCCAGCGTGTGCATGATCCAGTAGCGCAGCGGCTGAAGCGCGAGTGCTGTGAGCAGCCAGCCCCAGCGCACCTCACCTTTGTTGGCGCGGCCCTCGACCCAGAATCCCAGCAGCCACGCCGGATGCAGCACGAAAAAGAGCGGGTAATGCTCACGGCCGTATTCGGTTGCGCCGCCCTCGCGTGCCCACGCTTCGTTCTGGCGGGCGCGGCGCACTTCGAGGAGGCGCTGGGCAATCAGGGCGGTGACCAGATACGGCGTCAGCTTGGCGGCTTTCATGCGCTGTCTTTAGGAAATTCCACCAGCACGTGCTCCGCTGCAAAGCCTGGCCCCATGGCGCTGAGCAGCCCCTTGCCCTGCGGCTGACCCCTGAGCGCTTCATCCAGCACGAACAGCACGGTGGCGCTGCTCATGTTGCCGTGTTCGCGCAGCACTTTGCGCGAGGTGTCGAGCGCTCCTCCGGGCAATTCCAGCACCGTTTCGTAAGCGCTCAGCACCTTGACGCCGCCGGGATGCACCACATAAGTGCCGACTTCGTCCTTCGTCCAACCGAAATGGGTCAGCGCTTCTTCCACGTTGCCGCGCATCATCTGCGTCACCAGCGCCGGAATATCGCGCGAAAATCTGACCTTGAGTCCTTCGTCAGCCACGTCCCAGCCCATGATGTCGGCGCTGTCTTCAATCAAGGTGCTGAAGGCCCCGTGGAGCCGCAGCAGCCCGCCGCCCACCTCGCCGAAGTCGCCCAAATCCGGCCCCAGCACCAGCGCCGCGCCGCCGTCTGCAAACAGAGCGGTGCCCACGAAGTTGCTCTTGGACTCGTCGTTTTGCACCAAAGTCAAACTGCACAGCTCCACGGCCAGATACAACACGTTTTTGTATCCGGCCCTGACCAAGTCGGCGGCGCGGGCCAGTCCAGCCGCGCCGCCCGCACAGCCCAGACCCCACAGCGGCAGCCTCGCGGCGTGGCGGTTGATGCCCATGCGCTCCATCAGGGCGCTCTCCAAGCTCGGCGTGCTGATCCCGGTACTGGTCACGAACACGAAGGCGTCCACATCCTGCGCCGTAAGGCCGGCTTGGTCAAGCGCTTTTTGGCACAGCCGCTGACCGAGTTCGAGCGTGACTTCCACATACACGGCATTTTTCTCGGCAAAGCCGTGCGGCTGCAAATACCACTCCGGCGGGCGCGAAATGGCCCGCGTATCGATCTGGGCGTTGTCGAAAACAGCCAGCATGGTCTGGCGCTGGCTCATGCGCGGGAAAAGTTGTTTGACGGCCTCGCGGCTCTCAGCTTGAGTAACGGTGTGCGGTGGTGTTCCAACGGCCAGCGAGCGCACCACCGGCAAGGGATAAACAGACATTCGGGCATTGTGCCGCCTGTTTGGACCAGCAAACAAACTGCGCGGCCCAATTGCCCCGCTGCTTCCCCAGAGTGTTGAGAAAAGGTCAAGCAAGCTGACGGCGCTGATCAGAAAATGGCGTGCTGAGCCAAAAAATCCCCCGCCTCAGCAATGAAGCTGGAGCGGGGGCAGAGGGCGAGTGAGGCGGTTAACCTTCGCTGCTGCCCTTGTCGTTTTCGGGAATGCTCTGCAAGTCGCCGCGCCTGGCCGCCCGCTTGTCTTGCTCGGCGTTTTCGGCTTGCTCGTAGGCCCGAATAATTTTGCCCACCAAGGGGTGGCGCACCACGTCCACGTCTGTGAACTCGTGCCAGGCGATGCCCTCGATCTGGCTGAGGATGCGCTTGGAAATGGCCAGGCCGCTGGTGACGTGTCTGGGCAAATCGATCTGGGTCACGTCGCCGGTGACCACCACTTTGCTGCTGAAGCCCATGCGGGTCAGAAACATCTTCATCTGCTCGCCGGTGGTGTTTTGGGCTTCGTCTAAAATCACAAAGGCGTCATTGAGCGTACGGCCCCGCATGAAGGCCAGTGGAGCCACTTCAATCACGCCGCTGGTCAAATACGCTTCGAACTTCTCTTGGTCGAGCATATCGTAGAGCGCGTCATAAAGTGGGCGCAAATAAGGATCAATTTTAGCCTGTAAATCACCCGGCAAGAAGCCCAGTTTCTCGCCTGCTTCGACGGCGGGGCGTGTCAAGATGATTCGCTTGACTTTCTTGGATTTCAGCGCATTGACGGCCATTGCCACCGCCAAATACGTCTTGCCAGTTCCGGCAGGACCAATTCCAAAGGTAATATCGCTGCTTTCGACTTTTTCGAGGTAAATCTTTTGGCCCGGCGTCTTGGGTTTGATGCCTCTGGGCAAAACGGGAGCGCTGCTGGTTTCGGCAGCGAGGCTGCGGCCCTCGCCGTTGAGATTGGCAATCCGGTCGACCGCTTCGGGCGTGACTTCGTGGCCGCCTCTGACCAGTTCCAGCGCGTCTTTGACCATTCGCTCTGCCGAGGCGACCTGCGCCGCGTCCTGACCGCTGATGGTGACGGTGTCGCCCCGCGCAGTCAGGCGTGCGGGTGTGCGCTCACGCATCCGGCGCAAATTGACGTCGCCCGTACCGAGCAAGTTGAGCGCTTCTTCCGGTGAGTTAAGGCGAATTTGGGCAGTAATCAGCGTTTGTTCGTTCAAGGGAACTCCTGTGAGAGCTGAGGTGGGCAAAGCTGTGTTTCAGAAATAGAGAAGTCTCCACAAGGCAAAATTCCCCCTCACACACGGCGGGGAGGAGGGAACAGGAAACCGTTTCTGATGTCTCTATTTTCAGGGCTCTGCTCTGCGCTAGCCGTGCGCTGGTCTACATTGTGTCTTTAGAGTCTTGGAGGCAAATCAGCGGGCGGTAAGCTGCTGGGGGAGCAGCCGCGAAGAGCGCTCCAGCAAGAGGCTCAGAGTGTTCAGGTCAGCCGTTCATCCCCCAATTCTGACAAGAAGGTAAACCCCAGCGAAAGCGCCAATTGGCTTAAGCCAGCGCCGCAAAGCCCACTGAGCCAGTAAACTGACCCCTAATGAACGACGCAGGCGAACGTAAAACACAAAGCAAAGCGCCGCAGCGGGCCTACCTGTTCGCTGATCCGGTGTCGCACACCTTGTCGCCGGCCATGCACAACGCGGCCTTCGCGGCGTGCGGCCTGGTGGCCCACTACGCGGCGCGGCACGTCCGGCCCGCTGAGCTGGGCGCGGCTGTTGCCAGCTTGCGCCAAGTTGACGTGCTGGGTGCAAACCTGACTTTGCCCCACAAAGAAGCGGTTTTGCCTTTCTTGGATTCGCTGAGCGCGGCGGCCCGCTCCATCGGAGCCGTCAACACCATCATCAACCGGGGCGGCCAGCTTCACGGCGACAACACCGACGCGCCGGGATTTTTGGCGGCGCTGGCAGCCGCGCAGGCGGGCAACTCGGATACGGCCGCAGGCAGCGCGGTGGTGTTGGGTGCGGGCGGCGCGGCGCGGGCCGCCGTCTACGCGCTGCGCTCACAGGGCCGCCGAGTCTACGTCATCAACCGCACGCTCAGCAAAGCCCAGTCGCTGTGCGGCGATTTGGGCGGCGAGGCACGCGAGCGCCAAAACGTGCCCTGGGCCGAGGTCAACCTGATCGTCAACGCTTCGAGTGCGGGCCTCGGCAACCCGCAGGAGACGCCGCTGCCCGACTTTGAGTTCAGCAGTTTGCCGCCTTCGGCCCTGATTTACGACATGGTCTACAAGCCCGCTGAAACCCGCTTGTTGCGTAAAGCCAGAGCAGCCGGCCTGAGCACCGAAAACGGACTGGGAATGCTGGCGCAGCAAGCACGGCTGGCTTTCATGGCTTGGACAAACTGCCAGCCTGCTATCGAAGTCTTTTTAGACGCGCTCTCTGAAAACCAGCCTCAGGCCCGCGTGGAGGATTCACCGCCTTGAGCACTTCCACTGAGCCCCGCTCTCCCAAACAGCGCTGGTCGCTGCGGATCACCCCGTTGGCGCTGCTGCTGACGGTGCTGCTCCTCTCTGCGTTTTTGGCGGCGCTGGTGGCCTACTTCGTGGGCGATCAGCAGCGGGCCCGCTTTCAGCGCGAGGTGGCCACCTTCGATGCCAGCTTGATGCGGCGGCTCGACAGCTACGTCAACGTGATGGTGTCCACGCGGGCGCTGTGGAGTACTGGCGCGGACATCGACCGTGCCACCTTCGGGCGCTACGTCGAAGACCTTGATTTACCTCAGCGCCTTCCCGGCGCACAGAGCATGGGGTTTGGCCGCTGGGTGCCGCCCGCGCTGCTGAGCACCTACACCCAAGATCAGCGCCGCAGCGTTCCAGATTTCAATGTTCATCCGCTGAGCCCCGGCACAGGCGGCGTGAAGATCCCGGTGACGTTTTCTGCGCCTTCCAGCACCATCAGAAGCGCCGTGTTAGGCTTTGACATGTACAGCGAAAGTGTGCGCCGCGCCGCCATCGACCAAGCCCGGCTGAGCAATCAACCCAGCGTCACCGCGCCGCTGCAACTCGTTAATGATCAGGGCCGCCCAGATCAACCTGCCGTGATTTTTTACTTGCCGGTGCAGCGCGGTGGGCTGCTCTACGGCTTCGTGTACGTGCCGGTTCGGATGAGCGATTTGCTGGGCAGTTTGGACTTGGAGCGGCGCGGCGCACCCAACCTCAACTTGGAATTGCAGATCAGTGACGGCTCAGCGCCGCTCTACGGCACTTTATCGCCGGGCGCGGTTTTTCAAGACACCTCGAAAATCGAAGTGGGCGGGCGTGTCTGGACGGTCAAGCACGCCGCGCCTGCCGACTTTGGGCGCGACTGGGCGGTGGCCGCGCCCTGGCTGGTGATGCTGGCCGGCACCTTGGTCGGCATCTTCTCTTACCTTTCGTTTCAAGCTCAGGTGCGTGCCCGCCTGCGGGCCGAGGAAGTCAGCCGCTCGCTGGCGCTGTCGCGCTCGAGTCTGGAGCGGGCGCGGGCCGAGTTCGAAGCGATCTTCAGGGCCATGCAGGACACCGCCGTGTTTACCGACACCAACAACTTGGTGCTGTACGCCAACGACGCGTTGGAGCGGCAGTTCGGCTACGCGCCCCACGAACTGCGCGGCCAGAGTATCGCTGCCCTCCACGCCGACGGGCGCATTGACCGCAGCCCGAGCTTGGAGCGCGTCACCACTGCTTACCGCCGCCGCAGTGGGCAGCTTTTTTACGGGGAAATGCAGCGCAGCGCCGTCAAAGGCGAGCGCGGCGAGGTGATCGGGCACCTCGAAGTCATTCACGACATCACTGGGCGCATCGACGCCGAGCGTGCCCTCAAAGCCGGGGAGCGACGCTACCGGGGCGTGCTGGAAGCCGTGCCGTATCCGCTGTGGGTCACGGACGGCGGTGAGATCGGCAGCGGTGCGATTGACAGCGGAGAGAGTGGCAGCAGCGAGATCGGCAACACGGACACGGGCAACGGCGGCGCGGTGGAGTACCGCAACGCCAAGTACCAGCAGACGTTCGGTGAGGCCATGCTGCGCGACGTGCTGCACCCGCAAGACCGCCCGGCCCTCGAAGCGGCGTGGCAGGAATCGCTCAGCAGCGGGAAGCCGCTGCAACTCGAGTTGAGCCTTAACGTGCTCGGCGAATTTCGCTACTTCGTGATGGTGGGTGCGCCGATTTTGGACGCGGTCGGGCGGGTCAGCGAGTGGGTCTTTTCGGTCAGTGACATTCATGACCGCTTGCAAGCCGAGCGGCGAGCCGTTCACAACGAGGAGCGCTACCGGGGCGTGCTGGAAGGCATGCCGCAGATGGTCTGGCTGACCGACGAGGAAGGTCAGCCGACCTATTTTAACCGCCGCTGGTACGATTATGTGGGCCGTGAACGCGCCCAGAGCGGTTTTTTGGCGGCCCTGCACCCCGACGACCGCCACGAATTCAGCCGCCGCTGGATGCAGGCCCTTGAACGCCGCCAACCGTTTGAATTCGAGCACCGTTTGCTCGGCGCGGGCGGTGTTTACCGGACGTTCATGACCCGCAGCGTGGCGATTCACGGCGCGGCGGGCCAACTGCCCGAATGGGTCGGCACCAGCACCGATATTGACGATCAGGTCTACGCCGAGTGGAGCTCTCGTTTGGTGGCGGCCATCAGCGGGCACCTGATCGGCGGCGAGGGCCAGACGCCCGACAGCGGTGTTCCTGGCTTGCGGGCGGCCCTGAGCTTGATGAACGAGCGCTTTACCTCAATGTCGGCGCTGTGGGTGCGCCGAAACGGTGGCCAACTGACCTCACCAATCAGTCAGGTGCGCGGCCACGTGCGTGAAGTGCGGCTGCTCTCTCACCCGGACGTAGTGCGCGGCGCGGAACAAGCGCTACTGAGTGCCGACCCTATGATTGTTGAAGGAGAGGCGCTGCTGGAAAGCAACTTATCGGGCTTGCTGCTGCTGCCACTCGGCGGCAAGCGGGTGGGCCTGACAAGTCTGGGCGGTGGCGACAGCCCGCTGCTGGCCTTCGGGTTCCGGCAAAATGTGCGTGACCGCGACCTTGAACTTGCCCAAGAACTCGCCAGCCGCCTGAGCGTGGCGTTCGAGAGCGCCCAACTCTCGCGGCGGGTGCGTGAAGCGCAAGAAGAACTGCGCGAACTCAACGTGTCGCTTGAGCAGCGCGTCAAGCAGCGCACCGCCGAGTTGGAAGAAGCCAACAGCGAATTAGAGGCTTTTAGCTACAGCGTTTCGCACGACCTGCGCACCCCGCTGCGCCACATCGTCGGGTTTGCCGACTTGTTGCAAAAAGACCCCGGCAGCACCGTCAGCGTGCGCGGCCAGCGCTACATGGGCATCATCGGCGACGCAGCTTCACGGATGGGCCAGCTCATCGACGACCTCCTCGAATTTTCGCGGATGGGCCGTCAGGAAATGCGGCAGGGCGAGGTGGCGCTGAGCACCTTGGTGGCCGAGGTGATTGCCGAGTTGCGCCTGAGTTCGCCGGGCCGCGAGGCCACTTGGGACATTAGTGAGCTGCCGCAGGTGCGCGGCGACGCGTCTTTGCTGCGCCAAGTGCTGCTCAATTTGCTGGGCAACGCCGCCAAATATAGTGCTAAGTCCGAGTCGCCCACCATTACTATGCGGGCCAACCGAACCGGCAGCGAAACCGTGCTGGAAGTGCGAGACAACGGCGTGGGCTTCGATTCGCGCTACGCCGATAAGCTGTTCGGGGTCTTTCAGCGCCTGCACCGCGCCGACGAATTTGAGGGCAGCGGCATAGGACTGGCCAACGTTCGGCGCATCGTGACCCGGCATGGTGGGCGCGTCTGGGCCGAGAGCGAGCTGGGAACCGGAGCGGTATTCTTCGTGGCCTTGCCGCACCTGACCGAGAACGCCGCGCCCGCCGGAGCGGTAGCCGAAGAAGCACTGGGGGATTAAAGGTAAGGGGTTGTAAAGTCCGCGCTCAACAAAGCGTCTCTGGCGCACTTCACGCTTGCTCGGTGAGTGGTTTACGGCTGCAAAAAGTGCTGGACTTCTTCCTGATTTCCGCTTCTGGCTTGGGCGGCGACCACCGCGTTGGAGTCCCGGCTGAGCCGCTCACGCCACTCGCCGGGCAGATTGGCGCGGGAAGCCACGTTCAGGCGCACGCCCGCATCCAAGTCGGCGGCCAGCAAAGCGAGTTGGTCGGCGCTCATCAGGGCGTGCAGCGCGGCGGCGCGGCGCACTCCAGCGTTCGCATCGGTGCAGAGCCGGGCCAGCACCGCTAAGCTCGACTGCGGACTAAGCGCGGTGGCGCGGCGCACTTCGGCATTGGCGTCCTTCGTCAGCCGCAGCAGCCGCGCTTCGCCCAGATCGGGCCGCACCGCCAGCACCGTCCTCACGGCGGCGTCTTCGTCGGTCATCAAGATGTCGATGGCCTGCTCGGGTAAGTTCATGGCGCTCGCCACATGCAGACGGATGTCTTGTTCGGGAGCGCGGGCCAGCAGCGCCACCGCTTCGTCCGGTAAATCGTCGCGTTCCAAAAGGGCGCGGCGCACCGTTTCGGCTTCGTCCTGAGCGAGGCGCAGCAGCATGTCCGGACTCAGATTGGGCCGGCGGGCCAGCGCGGCGCGGACTTCGGGGCTGGGGTCTTGCTCGGCCCTGGAGAGCCACGCCTGCGGCACCGCCCACGCCTGCAAGCTGGCTTCCCGCACCCCTTCAGTTTCGTGGGCCATCAGGGTTTGACGCACCTGGGGCGGCAAGTCGATGCGCCGCGCCAGCACCGAGAGCACGTCGGAATCGTCGTCGTCGGCCAGCAGCAGCATCAGCGGCAGCGGCAAGTCCAAACGGCGGGCCACGTGCGCCCTGACCATGCTGTGCGTGTCGCGCACGAGGCCGGCGAGGAGGCCTTCCGGCACATCGTCTCGCAGCGCCACCGCCTTCCTGACGTCATAGTCGTCGTCACTGGCGAGCTGACTCAGGAGTTCTGCGGGTAAATCTGCTCGGGCGGCGGCGGCCTCGCGCACCTGCCACAGCCCGCTTCCGGCCAGCATCCGAATCCGCCCTGCACTCAGCGACTTGCGGCGGGCCACCGCCAGCACCGCGCTGACGCTTTCGTGCCGCAGCGCCGCGTCAATCACCCAGTCCGGTGCGCCGGGCAAGCTGGCCAGCGCCGCCACGCCCACATCTGGAAACTCGGAGAGCAGGTGCGGGCGGGCCAGGCGCAACAAAGTCATGGCCGGATTGCTGAGCACTTCTTCGGGAAAGCGCTCGGAGAGCAGGCCCAAGGTGTGGGGCGGCGTATTGGGGTGGCGGGCCACCGCTGAGCGGACACGGACATCCGGGTGAACAGACAGCGTGCCGAGCAGTTCGGCAGTGGCGCGGGGCTGCTGCGCGGCGGTGAGCGCCTCGGTAGCGTCGGGCGCGGGGCGGGTGTGGGGTTCGGCGGTCATGCAGGCATTCTAGAGGGTGGGGACAGGAGAACGGATTCCCGCTGCGGCGGGGTGTGGGAAGACCACCAGAGCCGGCACTGAAGCGCTCAAGGTTCGGGGCAAGGCGCTGGGATGCTTACCGGTTTACTTCGTTGCCGAGGTGTTGGCCGCCGCGTGACCGGTCGCCGCTGGGGTGGTATTGGCCAGCGTGCTGCCAGTCATCATCAAGCCGAGTTGCGTTTCGGTGGCCTGATCGGCCTGCACCTCACCGACCACCTGGCCCTCGTACATCACCAGAATGCGGTCGGCGAGGTTCATCACTTCACCCAAGTCGGCGCTGATCAGCAGCACGGCCAGCCCCTCGTCCCGCGCTTTGACGATCTGGGCGTGAATAAACTCGATCGCCCCGATGTCCACGCCGCGCGTCGGCTGACTGGCGACCAGAATCTTGGGATTTTTTTTCATTTCGCGGGCCACAATGATCTTCTGGGCGTTGCCGCCGGAATAGCGCCCGGCTTGCAGCGCAGTCGAGCGCGGGCGCACATCGTAGGCTTCACTCAGGTCGCGGGCATTTTTCTCGATCACGTCCAGCTTGAGCAGCCCAAACGGTCCCACGAACGGAGCCTGATCCTGCTCACCCAAAATGAAGTTCTCGGCGGTGGTCATCTCCAGCACCAAGCCGCGCTCGTTGCGGTCTTCGGGGACGTGCGAGACGCCGGCTTGCCCCACCGCTTTGACGCCGTGCGCGGTTTTGCCGTCGTAGGTGATGCTGCCGCTCTGGGGCGTGATCAGGCCGGTGATGGCTTCCACCAACTGACTCTGCCCGTTGCCCTCCACGCCCGCGATGCCCACGATTTCGCCGCGCCGCACCGCGAACGAAACGTGATCGACCACTTTTTTCTTGTGTTCGTTGATCACCACCACGTCTCTCACGTCCAGCGCCACCTCACCGGGCTGGGCCGGGTCCTTGTCGACTTTGAGGGTCACTTCGCGGCCCACCATCATGTTGGCCAGCGTTTCGGTGGTGGCTCCTTTGGTGGGAATGGTGCCGATCATCTTGCCGTCGCGGATTACCGAAATGGCGTCGGAGATGTGCAGCACCTCGTGGAGCTTGTGCGAAATGAACACCACGCTGTTGCCCGCCGCCGCGTACTGGCCCTTGAGAAACTCGAACAACTCGTCGGTTTCACTGGGGGTCAGCACCGCCGTCGGCTCGTCCAAGATCAAAATGCGTGCGCCCCGGTAGAGCGTTTTGAGAATCTCGACTTTTTGCTGCATCCCTACCGGCAGGTCTTCAATTTTAGCGTCGGGGTCGAGGCCGAAGTTAAACTGCTTGATCAGTTCGGCGACTTTTTTCCGTGCTCCAGCGTAGTCGATCGCGCCGCCCTTGGTGGGTTCACTGCCCAGAATCACGTTTTCGGTGACGGTCAGCGGCTCGACCAGCATAAAGTGCTGAAACACCATCCCGATGCCCAGTTTGATGGCGTCGCTGGGGTCTTTCAAGTTGACCACCTGCCCGTCCACCACGATCTCGCCGGAGGTCGGCGGCTGTGCGCCGTAGACGATCTTGACCAGGGTGGATTTGCCCGCGCCGTTTTCGCCGCACAGCGCGTGAACGCTGCCCCATTTGACTTCCATAGAAATGTTGTCGTTGGCCAGCACCAAAGGAAAGCGCTTGGTGATGTTGCGCAGCTCAAGGGCGTAAGGCGAGTTGTGCTTGACGGGCGTCGTCACGCTGGGGGCGCTGAGGGTCATGGGTGCAGTTTAGCGCAGCCGGGAAAAGTGAACGCTCAGGCCCCGTCCCCGTCCTTTACCATGAGATTCCAATGAATCTGGAATCCTTTTGGCTACTGATCACCGCCCTCGGCAACGACCTCATTTTTATCGCGGTGCTGGCGCTTTACGGCTGGCTGGTGCGGCCCAGTGGCATCCGCGCTTTGGGCGTCGCCTTCGCGCTGAGCTACCTCACCAACTCGCTGCTCAAATACGGCCTGAACTTGCCGCGCCCGTTTGCCAATGACCCCAGCGTGGCGAGCGCCGCCGCTCAGGCCACGGCGGGCGGCCCCGGCTTGCCCAGCGGTCACGCCCAGATGAGCGCGGCGCTGTGGGGCGGCGTCGCGGCGCAGCTTAGGCGGCCCTGGGTGTGGGCGGTGTGCCTGCTGCTGATCGTTTTGATTGCCGCCTCGCGCCTTGCCCTTCACGTTCACTATCCTTCGGACGTGCTGGTGGGCTTGCTGCTCGGCGCGATCTTTGCAGGGCTGGCGGGCGCGGGTTTGACAGGCCGTGGACTGTTTGCCCACACCCTCTGGTGGCCGCTGGCACTGCTGGTCGTCGCCTGCTTGCTGCCTTCCAGTTTGCCGGACGAGTACAGCCGGGGGCTGGGAATACTGGCCGGATTCTGGTTCGCTGCGCCGCGCTACTTGCCGTCCAGCAATTGGTTTGGCCGCATTGGGGTGGCGGTGATCGGCCTACTGACTGTGCTGGCCGTTTATTTGGCGCTCGGCGCGTTGGCTGGCCTGCTCCCCGCTGTGCTGGACGGCCCAGCGCGGGCCATTCGCTATTTCGCGTTGGTCTGGGTGGCGATTGGTGGCGTGCCTCAACTGCTCAAAATCTGGCTGCGGCCCGTTGAGGAGCAAAACAGCGCTTCCCAGTCACTCCCGCCGCTTGGTCAGTAAATACAGCCGGACACCATAGGCGATCAGCAGGACGGCGCTGAGGCCCGCCAGCGGCCAGTTGGCTTTTCGCAGAAAGGTGATCAGCAAAATGGCCCACCCCGCGCAGAGGGCCACCGTCAGGTAAGTGTTGAAGGAATTGGGCTTCATGCCCAGCAGCTTAACGTGTTGTCGGTGCGGAGTTGTCCTGAGCGCCCAGCTCAACTGCTTAGCCTAAATATTTAGCGCTGACGGCTCTCCAACTGAGCCGCCCGCAAAGCCGCGCCCGCGTCCAGCAGGCCCGCGCCGCAGGTTCTGGCGGGGTTGGCGTCGCAGCCAAAGGCAAAAGGCTTGGCGGTGCGCTCCAGCAGCGAGATGACTTGGGCGGGCGTCAGCTTGGGACTGAGGCCCATCACCAAACTGGCCACCCCTGCGACCTGCGGCGCAGCAAAGCTGGTGCCGTTGCGCCGCTGCTCGCCCGCAACTGAGCTAAACACCAGGGGGTCATTCGGCTCGCCGCCCGGAGCCGAGAGGGCCACACTCGCGCCGTAGTTGGAATAGCTGGCCCGCCACCCGGTTCTGTTGGTGGCGGCCACCGTCAGCACGCCCCGGCAGCCCGCTGGACTGTAGCTGCCCGCGTCGGCCGCATCGTTGGCCGCTCCGGCGACGATCAGCACGCCCTTTGCCGTCACCTCATCGACGGCTTTCTGGATGCGGGCGTCGCAGCCACTCAGGGCGATAAAGTCGGCGTACAAGCTCAGGTTGATGACTTTGGCCGGACGCGCATTGCTCGGCGCTCCTGACACCCGCAGCCCCGCCGCCCAGCGCAGGCCGTCGATCAAATCTTGCGGAGCGATCAAACCGTCTTCGCCCGCTACCCGCACCGCCAGGATGCGGGCCACCGGATTGATGCCCGCCATGCCCTGATTGTCGTGCGCCGCCGCGATGATGTTGGCCACCCCCTCGCCGTGATAGCTGAACTGCCCCACCCCTGAGGCGTCGTAATCACGCCCGTCGCCGTCGCCGGAACGCTGAGCGTCCGAGACGAAGTCGTAACCGTTGACGAGGCGTCCTGAGAGTTCGGGGTCATTGACGTAGCCGGTGTCCAGCACCGCCACCGTGATGGCCTGCCCGCCCGTAACCGCCCAGCCCGCTGCCATGTTGATGGCATTGAGGTTCCACTGCTGAGGGTACAAGGGGTCGGTGGGCAATTTGGTGAGGGGTAAGTTGGTGATGGGCGAAGCTACCGGAGGAGTTGGGGCAGCAGAAAACGGCACGAGCGGCGCGGCAGCTTTGGGCGCGGCGGGCAGTGGGGCCAGTTCTGGTAGAGCGGGTTTAATCACTGGTTTGGTGGGTGCTGGTGTGGCTGGCTTAGGCGCGGGTACTGGCTTCGGAACCGGACTAATGATTGGTTTGGGCGCGGGCTGGCTGATCGGCGCGGCGGGAACCTTGGCCTGAGCCACTTGGGCTTGACCTATTTGAACTTGGGCCGCCGCGAACGGCAACAGGGCGCAGGAAAGCAGCAGGAGGGCAGGTAAGGAGCGGGTCATCTTCCCAGTCTGAAGGCCCAAACTGATGAGCGGCTGAACAGGGCTTTACCTTTAGCGTGCTTTAGCGTTCGCTCCCCGCCCGCCCGTGATCCTTTACCCTCAAGCATGTCCATTTCCCGCCCCAACCCGCGCCCGGTGGCTGTGCTGACCGGCGCTTCCAGCGGCATCGGCGCGGCCACTGCCCGTGAGCTTTCGCGCCGGGGCTACGCGCTGGTGCTGGCCGCCCGCCGACTGGAAGCGCTGGAAGCCCTCCGCAGCGAACTCGATTCCAGCGGTGAACGGATCATCACCGTGCAGGCCGACGTGACTGAAGATGCCGACCGTAGGCACTTGATGGCAGAAGCTCTGCGGCAGTTTGGCCGAATCGACGCCCTGATCAACAACGCCGGAATCAGCATCGCCCGGGGCATGTGGTGGGACGACCCCGACCCGGTGCGGGTGTTGAAAACCAATTTGGACGCGCCGATTGAGTTGACCCGCTTGGTACTCCCCGCCATGCGGGCCCGCAGGCACGGCCAGATCGTCAACGTGGCTTCGGTGGCGGGCATAGTTGCGTTTCAGGGCATCTACAGCGCCAGCAAATTCGGTCTGCGCGGCTTTTCGCTGGCCCTGCGGCGTGAACTGCTCGGCAGCGGCGTGAATGTCAGCTTGGTGTCGCCGGGATTTATCAAAACCGAGCTGACGGCAGGCGCGAGCATCCCCATGCCGGGTCCGGAGATCGTGGCCAGAGCCATTGCTGACGTGCTGGAGAGGCCCAAACGCGAAGTGCTGGTGCCGAGTTGGTACCGCTTGCCCGCCTTCCTTGAGCAAATCGCCCCCAGTTTGGTGGACAGCGTTACGGCGCTGATGCGCTCCAAGCGTTACCGCTGAGGAGGTTGCAGATTGCTAAGCCGCCGTACAGTGCGCTTCCCGCAACTCTCTAGACTGACTTACATGGGATTTGCCGAGGTCAGCCGATGAATCAGCCCAGCTCCAGCCAGCCTCCAGCAAATCAAGTGGCAAGTTCAGTGCCCGTACTCGGCCCTCGCCAGCAGCTCCGGCAACTCATCAAGCGCCTGTTCACCGGGCTGCGGCAGGTTGTGGCCCAGCAGCTCAGCCTCAAGCAACTGGGCCGCCGCCTTCAACCCGCCTTCGAGCGGCTGGTGGCCGTTGTAGACGCCCGTTTTTCGGCGTTTATTCAGCCGCGCCGCCGCAGGGGCGACATCATCATCACGCCTTACACCGGCTGGGGCACGCCGCAGCACCTCGAACTGACCGGGCGGGTCTTGCTGCCGCGCACCGTACATCCGCCGAGGCGAGGTGATCCGAGGTGGCGCAATTTTTTGAGTATCGTGCGGCGTCTTTTGTCACGTGAAGTCGGCGGTGTGACGGTTCACGGCGTCTTAGAGGGCCACACCGTCAGCGCCGTGTCGAACACCGACGGGTTTTTTACCCTGACTTGGGATCGGCCTGACCAAATAGCCGAAAGCGTTCAAAAAGAAGGCTGGCTGGAGGCCTCGCTCTACATCGAGGGCCGCAGCAAAACCATCTTTGCGCCGCTGCGGGTCATCGCTTCGCCGCGTTTTGCCGTTATCAGCGACCTAGACGACACCGTGCTGAAATCGGACGTGACCAGCTTGCCGCAGATGCTCGGCACAGTGCTGACCGGCAACGCCCGCACCCGCTTGCCGTTTCCTGGGGTCAGTGCCCTCTACCGCGCTCTGGTAAGAGAGCCGGGCGGTTCCAACCCGATTTTTTATGTCTCCAGCAGTCCTTGGAATTTTTACGATTTGCTGTGGACGTTTCTCAGGTACCGCCGCTTGCCGCTGGGGCCGATTTTCCTTCGCCACTGGGGCAGCGAACTGTTTTCCGGTGGAGCGCACCACAAGCACAGCATCATCGAGCGCCTCATGAAAACCTATCCGGCCCTGCCTTTTGTGTTGATCGGCGACAGCGGCGAGCAAGACCCCGAAATTTACGCCGAAGTGGTACGGCGCAATCCGGGGCGGGTGCTGGCGGTGTACATCCGCAGGGTGACAGGTGAGGCGCGGGACGCGGGCGTGCAGCAGCTCAGCGCTGAGGTGAAAAAGGCGGGCGTGGAACTGGTGCTGACCCGCGACTCGCTGGCCGCCGCTTTTCACGCCATGGCGATGGGCCTGATCTCACCCAGCGAACTCAGGAGCGTGATTCAGTCGGTGGAGAAGTCATTTTCGCCGGTTGATTTTTTTCAGGCCAAGCAGGAGCAGTTCAGCCAACGGCCCAAGCTGCCGTGCCGTGAGCGGAGCAAAAGCCAGAAGCCAGAAGCCAGCTGAGCGCCGAGTTGCCCAGCCTTGCCCCGCGCCCTCAGCTCGGCGGCGCGGCACAATACAACCATGACCAAGCCCCCTGCTCCCCACATTCCCCTCAACCGCCCCCGCCTGATCGCCCCCGGCCCGGTGGAAGTCTCGCCCGCGACTTTGCTGGCCCTCGCCCAGCCGCAGATGCACCACCGCACTCCGCAGGCCCGCGCCAAGTTTTTGGAGGTGCGCGGCAAGCTCACTCAGTTGCTCGGTGACGCTTTTGAAGCGGTGATCGTGACCGGCAGCGGCACAGCGGCGTTCGAGGGCGCACTCGTCAGCCTCGTTCCGGCGGGAGCCAAAGTCGTCAACGCTTCGGCGGGCAAGTTCAGTGAGCGCTGGGGTGAGATGGCCGAGCGTCTTGGCTACGCCGTGGTGAAAGTGCAAAAGCCCTGGGGCGAGTTGCTGGACGCTGGCGAAATCGCCGCTGCCTGCCAAGACGCCTACGCCCTGACCATCACCCACTCGGAGACCAGCACCGGAGCGCTGCACGATTTGGAGTCGATTGCGGCGGCGGCCAAAGCCGTCAATCCGGACATCGTGATTATTGCCGACTGCGTCACCAGCTACGGCGTGGCCGAACTGCGCCCGGGGGCCTGGCAAGTGGACGTGATCGTGTCTGGATCGCAAAAAGCGGCGGCCACCCCGCCCGGACTGGGTTTCGTGTTGTTTAGCCCAGAAGCCGAGAGTAAGCTCATCAAAAATACCCCCAAAGGCTTTTACCTCGACCTAGAGCGTGAGCTGCGCGGCCAGAAGGAAGCCAACACGCCGCAGACGCCGGCCATCAATCTGATTTATGCTCTAGATGTCTCGCTAGACCGCTTGCTGAGCGTGCCGTTGGAAGTCTTGTGGGCCGAGAAAAAACGCCAGAACGACGCCCTGATCGCGGCGGGGGACGCGCTGGGCTGCCGCTCTTGGTCGGGCCGCCCCACGCCCGCCGTCGCGGTGCTGATGCCGCCCGCTGGCAGCGGTGTTAAGCGGATCGGGGGTAAACAGGTGGCCGCCGCACTCGCCGATATGAACCAGCGTGCCCTGCCGGGCCAAGCGCCGCATGAGGACACCGTGTTCCGCATCTCCACGCTCGGTTACGCCGACCGCTATGACGCGCTGGCGGTGGCGGGCATCTTGGAAGACGCCTTCAGCGCTTTGGGTCACCCGTTTGAGCGCGGCGCGGCGGTGTCGGCAGCTTGGCAGGTGCTGTCCAAGTAAGTAGAGCAAGATTACCGTTTCGGGATTCCGCGTCTTGGGCAGAGCAGCTTCTTGACCAGAGCAGCGCCGATGACGACGCTTGGTCGCACCTATTGGGCCTGCCCGCTCCGCTCGGTTTATCTAAAGATAAGAGTGTACTTAAAGTCAGCGCTTACCAAGTGTCCCCGCCCCCCGGCGGCGGCCAAGCGCCGATGAGTTGGCGCACCACGATGATTTGCCCGAAGTGGTGGGCGGTGTGCAGCGCGAAATCGGCGAGGAGTTCCCCGATGGTCTCATCGTGGTTGACCGGATTTTGCAGATCGGGCCGCGCCGCATGGCCGTCAATTCGGCTGAGCAGATCGTAAAACTCGTTTTTGAGCTTGTCCCATTCACCTGCCGTAATGTCTGGCCACGTCTCGTCCGCGTGCTTGGGATACGGCATGGGCGCTCCGGTTTCGATGATGTCCAGCATCCAGCGGTTCCACCAATTGACGTGCGCCAGCAAGTTCGCGACGCTGTGCGGCAGGCCGCTGGGCACCTCAACCGCCTGCGCCGACGTGAGGCCCGACAAGGTGGCTTCAACGCCGACGTAAGCTTGCCCGCCCCGGTAAAGGCGCGGCAGCAAGCGGGCGAGGGTGGAGACGGGCGGGGGAGTGGTCATGCTCGCCAGTGTCGCAGAATATAAAGTTCAGGTGGTGATGATCAGTGGCAAACATTAAAACGGCGGCGGAACTGGGCTTGCGGATAGACACGCTGGCCGATATTCCCGACATGATCGGCGCGGGCTTTGGACTAGACGGCCTCATTCTTAGTGAAGCCGAGCTGGGGGACGAGTTTTTTCGGCTGAGTAGCGGCCTGGCGGGTGAACTGTTTCAGAAGTTCGTGAATTACCGCTTGCCGGTGGCGTTGGTGCTGCCCGATTTCTCGGCGCATTGTGAGCGCTTTGCTGAGCTGGCTTATGAGCATTCACGCCACTCGGCGGTGAGGTTCGTGACTTCTCAGGAGGAGGCGCTGGAGTGGCTGAGTCGCCAAGTCAACTCATAAATGGTGAGATAAACCCTCAAGCCACCAGCGCATGAATCCCGGCAACCGCTCACGCCAAGCGCTTTCGTCGTGCCAGTGACCTTCTCCAATTTGCAAATTGACCTCGGCAACGTGCGGGGCGCTGCGAACGGCAAACCACCGCGCTTCACCAACGGCGGCAACGGCGTCTTCCGCCAACACGCCTTCACAAGTGCCCATATCCACATACAAGCGCAGCTCTGGCGCGGGGTGGGCCTGCGCGAAGTCCAGCAGCGCAAAGTCCTGCACCCACAAGCTGGGGCTGAACGCGCCGCAAGTGCCCCACACCTCCGGGCGGGTCAGCGTGCCGTAAAGCGAGGCCGCGCCGCCGAAGCTGCTCCCCGCCTGCGCCGTGAACACCGCCTCTGGGCGGGTGCGAAACTGGGCGTTAATGAGTGGTTTGAGCGTCTGGGTCAAAAAGGTCTGGTGCGCGGGCGCGGTGGACGTGAAGCCGTTGGCCCGAATCGGAAACGGCACGTAATCGTTGGCGCGGTGCTGCTCCCGCACGTAAACGGCCACCACGATGCAGGGCAAGCCTTCTGCTGCCAACTGACTCGCCGCAGAGTCCGCCGCCCAGACTTCACCCGCAAAACTCGTCGCTGAATCAAAAACATTTTGTCCGTCGTGTAAATACAAAACGGGCAATCGCTGCGCCTGCTCAGCATACTCCGGCGGCGTCCAGACCAGCACCTTCAAGTCGTCACTGAGTTCGGGGCTGTAAACCGTAAGCTCCTGAATGCCCACCGCGAGCGTAGACGGCCTCCCCGCGCCGCCGTGCAGATCTCGCCAACTTGTGACTTTGATCTGGTGGCTGGCCGCGCCCTGCACCACCGTTCGGCGCTCAGGTCGGCGCTCTCCCCACAGATCGCCTTCCTCACTTTCAGCACTGCCCCGCGTGACTTTGTAACTCAGCAGCGCTCCAATCGGGAAATCGGCTTTCAATACACCGTCCACAAATTTGTAGTCCGGCAGCGCGGGCGCGTAGTCGCTCAAGTTGGTCTGCAGGTAAAACTCGGCGTCGGCGGGTGTGGTCGGCGGAACGTCCAGCACGAAGGTTTGCTCGGCGGTGGGCATGAAAGGGGAGAAGATCACGGGTTGAGTCTAAGTCAATCCCTTCAATGGCTGGTACCGCAGGCTTGGTCGACCCTTTTGAGCAAACTGGGAAAGCGGTGCGGCCCGGCCATCTGCTTAATCAAGCTGGCGGCCCGCAGCGCACTTATGCCAGCCGCCGTAACAAACAGCGGGCGCTGACTGTTGCCCCGCTGGACTGGCAGCGCGTGCGGCGAGCCTCGGAACGCAGTTTTGCCCACTCCAATCACCGCTACATGTTGCCCAAGCGCCTCAAAAAGATGCCAGCCCAAGCCGGGTTGCCCAGCGGCGTCCAGGGTCACGTAGCCGTCAACGACCACGACCTCAAGCTGGTCAGCCAAAGGCCCAAGCACCGGTAAAAGACACGGCAATTCGCGTAGGTAAAACGCTCGTGGCTGATAGGCAGCCACTTGCGGCGTGGTGTGCAAAATAAGTTTGGTTTCCTGAGCGTCTGACCACGCCTCGAACAGCATGGCAGCGGTGCGGGCGCTGCCATCTGAACGGTAATCGACATCTACGTAGGCCAGCATCTCAACCCGCTCAGACTTGTTTGGGCAAAGTCAGCCGCTTGCCTTCCAGCGGACTGCTCAGCACGATAGAGGTGTCGCAGGTAAAACCCATTTGAATCAGCTCGTCAAGCAGATGTTCGAGCGCGGCCACGTCCGGCAGGGCCACTTTGAGAATGCAGGAATTATCGCCCGTCACCGAGTGGCATTCCAGCACGCCGTCATTGTCCTGCGCCCAGCGCACCAATTCAGGATCGCGCTTGCCGCTGCCCTGCACCCCCACAAAGGCGGTGATGGCGCGGCCTAGCGGCTTGCTGGCGATGCGTGCGCCGTAGCCCAAAATCACGCCGCCCTCTTCCAAGCGCCGCACCCGCTCGGTAACGGCAGGGGCCGACAAGCCCACCCGCCGCCCCAGCTCGCGCATCGACAAGCGGGCGTCTTCCTGAACTTCTTCTAAAATGCGCTGATCCAAGGGGTCAAGGGTTTGGCCGAAGTGCTTCATGCTGCCAGTTTAGCGTGATTGTTTTCAAACGCAAAGCCCCGCGTGCCGTTTGAGAGGGAATGGGGAAATTGGCCGAGCGTTTGGTGTGCGGGGAGTGGAGTTGCGCTTTTGCTCAGCGATAAAGTAAGTTCAGTACTTTCAGCAGATTGCCTTTGGCCGACTCGCCCGTGTGCAAGCGGCGGCGCAACTCGGTGGGCCTCAGCCACTCCGCGCTGGAAAAGTCATCTGGGTTGAGCGTGGGCGTGTCGTCGGTCAGCATTTCGTAGACGTGCATAAAGCTGCTCAGATTGGTGTGATGCGGGCTGAACTCGGCCAGCAGCTTGAAGCCGAGCGCGTCCACATCTACCCCCAATTCTTCGCGTACCTCGCGGCGCAGGGCATCGTCGTACGTTTCACTCGCCTGCACGCCGCCGCCCACACTGAAATCGAGGGCGCTGGGAAAATGGGCTTTGTGGGCGGTGCGCCGTGGAATCAGTAAACCGCCCGCGCTGTTTTTAAGGAAGGCATTCACGCTGCGGATATTTTTGGTGCCGCCTACTTGCGAACGTCAAACCGTGCCGATGGGGTGGCCATTATCGTCCAGCAAATCCAGCAGTTCGTCAGTATTCATAAAATCCCACTCATGCCGTTTCGCTGTCCACGCGCCCATGCTCAGCGAGCCGCTGCCGCATCTTACTCAGCGTCAAGTCGGCGCACTCACTGAGATTGAGATTTGCCGCTTCGGAGAGCAGGGCGAGGTCAACCAGCACGTCGCCGAGTTCTTCTCTGAAGCCGGGCGTGACGCCAAACGCCTGCGTACCGTAAGCACTGGCTTTGATGACTTCCTTGGCGAGTTCGCCCAGTTCCGAAACCAGCATCTGAAAACGGATTTCCACGCCCACCGCCAAATGATTGCCGAATTCTTGCCGCACGCTGGAACCGAGAGCATCTAAATCCATTCGCTCAAAATAGCCCGTTGTCCAGAGCAGCTAACGCCAGGGTTAGATCTCTAGCGTGCCAACTGAGCGCCCACGACCCATCAATCGGCGGTCTGCTCCTCCGCTTCATTTTGCGTCTTGCCTTCCATCTCTTCTTCACTGATGGCATGCTGCTCGGTGTCTTCCTCGAACAGTTCTTTTTTGGCGCGGGCTGTCACGTCAGGAGCTTTGGTTTGCTGAGCAATTTTGGCTTGGTGACCGTGCCGCTGAAAAAAGACCAAAGCGGTGATGACAAGACTTAAAGCTGCCCCAAATTCTAAAGTTTCTAGGGGATTTTGCCAGCGCACCAAATGTTCTAGAAAAGTAACTGCCAGAATCACAATGACCACGCTGACGATCTTTTCTTCCAAATCGTGTAGCGTCTCTACACCCAACGAAACCGTCAAATTGAGCGGCGCAATAAATAAGCTGTACAAACCGACACCGATAATATAGAACACCACTGCTTTAAGCATAGTGCTGACGATTTCCAAAAAAGAAATGGTCAATGTGATCGCTTCAAAGTGCCCTTTGCCGATGCCATTAATCACACTTGTACCTGCTCCCCAGATGCCCATGACAGCTTGCACGATGCCAATTAAAAACAGTGCCAATGCCACCAGCAACACCGAGGCGACCGCCAGCAGCACGATATAGCGCGAACGGCCAATGGCGCGGCTAAATGGGGTGGGGGGACGGTCAGTGCTGGAACTGTTGGAAAAGTGGATTCGGGTTGGGTGGTCATCGGTGTGAGTGTATGTGCAAAGAAGCCAGATATGGGCATGCCGAAAGACAGTCTGAATTGGTGCTCAGCGTAGAAAAAGGCAAAAAACTGCCCTCAACCATAAATTGTCTTTGGAGTTGAGGGCGTCTAAGATTTGATTTTTCTGTTTAAGCGCCCACTTGCTGTGGCAACTGCTTGATGGCGTACTCGCCCATCAATTTGGGAATATTGACGCCGGTGGTGCTGACCGAGTTTTTGAATTCCATGGTGTGATTGATTTCAATAATCAGTAAGCCCCCCCACTCATTAGAAGCACGGGGGTCTTCCACCAAATCAATCGCCACGATTTCGCCGTTCACCGCTTTGGCGGCCCGCAGAGCCAGATCCGCGATCTCCGGCGTGACTTCACACTTGCTGGCTTTTGCACCTCTGGCGGTGTTGGTAATCCAGTGTTCACTGGTGCGGTAAATCGCTCCGATGCACTCGCCGCCCACCACGAAGGCGCGGATGTCGCGTTCAGGCTTTTGGATCAGCTCCTGCACATAGAAAATCTGGTGTTGCGGGCCGCCCAGCACCTCTTTGTGCTCGATCACGGCCTCGGCAGCGTCGCGGTCGTTGAGCTTGCTGACCATCCGGCCCCAACTGCCCACCGTCGGTTTCATGACCACCGGGTAGCCGATTTCGTCAATGAGTGCCAAAGCGCTCTCGGCGGTAAAGGCCACCCCCGTCTTGGGCGTCGGCAGTCCGGCCTGTGCCATCACCGCGTTGGTGGCCAGCTTGTCGCCGCACAGCTCAATGACGTGAGAGGGGTTGATCACCCGCACGCCCAAGCCTTCCAGCGCCCGCGTGATGGCGTGGCCGCGAGACTGCGAAACGCAGCGCTCTAAAGCCACCTTCCACGGCACCGGCTGACCAAAGGTGACGCTCAGTTGCGGCGCGAAAACCTTGTCGTAAGGCACGCCGAGTTCGTCCAGTGCTTCAAACAGCATTTTTTCGTCGGGGCGTACGCGGTCATAAATGATGGCGAGTTCGGCCATAAAAAATGGGCGGTGAGCCGTGAGCCAAAGCAGGTTTCCCGCTTACGGCGCACGGCTCACGGCTTATTCCCCCCAGTCCTCGGCTTCTTGCGGAGCCGGTGCGAGGCGTGGGGGTTCGAGGCTGACGACTTCAAGCTCTGCGCCGGTGTCTTCGTCAATAACCAATTCACCGAGTTCGGGATTTTCGAGTTCAATGATCGCGCCGCTTTCGGGGCTTTCAAATTTGATGGTTGCCATGTTGATTCTCCTTGATCCGCCGCTGATGTGATGCGGCGATCTCTTTGCGCTTGATAGGTTATAGCGCTTTTTGCCTTTCAAACGAAACTAGAAGTGGGATCAAAGCAGAACTTATCTAGACCACTTGGGTTGGACTAGGCTTCCGCTTGCTCCTCGAACGACAGTTCTACTGCCGCTTGGCAGTGCGGGCAGCGCACCAAACTGACCTCCTCGCCGCCCCCGTTTTGCAATGTGGGCGCGGCGGCAAGCATCTCCTCGGTCACGTCGAATTCTTCGGCGCAGTTGGGACAGGTGGTCAAAATGCCCAGCAGTTCCACTTCAAATTCTTGCTCGGCGTTGCGGGTCACTTCCATTTCAGCGTTGCAATTTTCGCAGACAATCGCGTCACCGACTTCGAGCTCGGTTCTGTCCTCGTCGCTGAGTTCCAGCACTTCCCCGCAGATGGGGCAGTCAATTTCCAAAATCGCCATACAACAGTTTAGGGGAAAAGCGGCTCAGGGCCCGGGGAGGCTCAGGCCTTCTCGCCGGGAAAGCGCTGGTGCTTTTTGTAAAAGTCCAGAATGCTGCCTTCGCTCAGCGCCTCGCGCAGAAATTCTGGGGCGGGGGGGAGCTGAAAAACCTCCGCGCCACGCCGGAGTTCGCCGGTGGTCAGGTCTAAGTTCACTTCGTCCCCGTCTTGGAGGACGCTCATCAAATCGGCTTCAAAGGCGGGAATGCCCAGATTCAGCAAATTGCGGTAATGGATGCGGGCAAAACTCGGCGCGATAATGCCGCCGACTTGCAGCTTTTTGAGCGCGGCGGGAGCGTACTCGCGGCTGCTGCCCAGGCCCCAGTTTTTGCCCCCGATCAGGAGGTCGCCGGGCCGGACTTCGGCGGCGAATTCGGGGCGGATATAGTGAAAGGCAAAGGTTTGAAACACGTCCTCGCCGGCCATAAACGGCGCGAATTTGCCGGGGAGGATGTCATCGGTGTTGACCGAGTCGCCAAATTTCCAGATGCGTGGCATGGCGGTATTTTGGCACGGATGTTTGGGAAGCGCGGAAATGGACTGAGGTTCTGCGCCGCCGCTTCACGGCGTTTCCCAATCGATCACCTGCCGGTGGCGGGCAAAAAACAAAAACTGCGAGGCCAGCAGCAGGGCATTGAGCAACACTGCCGACAAGATGCGCCCGGAGAGGCCGTAGAACTTGCCCAGCGGCGTGAAATTGCTATCGGGCGTGACCAGCAAAAAGATCAGCAGTGTCACGACCAGGACAAGTGAAGTCACGTTCAGCGCGTACTTGTTGACCTCATAAAAGCCCCTCAGCGCTCCGCCGCGCCGCACGTTGACCCGCCCCGCCGTCAAATCGGTGGCGAGGCCGTCTAAGTTGATCGCCACCTTGACCCGCACTTCCTCAGGCAAACTAAAGGCCTTTTCCCGCAGCAACTTTTCCGTGAGCTGCTCGCTGCGGCGCTGCACTTCGGTCAGGTGGCTGGCAAACACCCGCAGCGTCACGAAGCGCCCATCGGCGCTCAAATTGACCAGTGCTGGCAAGGTGCCGGAGGCCTGCGGCCAAGTGGCGTACACCAGTAGGCCGCGCCGCACTTCGGCTTGGTGACTTAGCCGAATCAACTCGATCACCCGGTCAAGCGCTTCCAGGTTGTCCGGCTCCTGAAATTGCCAGCCGGTGAACACCCGCGCCCACAGCGCCGGGTCGCGGGCGTCGGCGTCCGGCGTCAGCGGCACGCTGCAGATGCTCCGCAAGTAGGTGGGAGAGGGCATCCCCTCAGCTCTGGGCGGCGGTGTCGTGGGCAGCCGTATTGTGAACAGCCGTGTTGTGGGCAAAGGCCGCTGCCCGCGCCGCTTGCTCAGGGCTGGGCCTCACGCCGGTGTACAGCACGAACTGTTCTAGGGCCTGCAAGCTGGCCACCTCTGCGCCGCTGATGACCCGTTTGCCTGCCGCCCGCGCCGCCCGAATCAGCGGCGTCTCGGCAGGCATAGCCACCACGTCGAACACCAGCTGAGCGTGTTCGACGGCGTCCGCTTTAAAGGCCAGCCGCTCAGCCTCCGCGCCGCCCGCCATGCCGATGGGCGTCACGTTGACGAGCAACTCCGGCCTGAACTCGCCCAGCTCGGCTTGCCAGCTGTACCCGCATTCCTGCGCCAGCGCTGATCCCTTCTCGGCGTGGCGGGCCACGATCACGCCCCGCCCGAAGCCCGCGTCCCGGAACGCCGCCGCCACCGCTTTGGCCATGCCGCCGCTGCCGCGTAGAGCAAACGGCGTCTCAGGTGCAAGCTGGTACTGAGCGATCAACTGCCCAACCGCCAAGTAATCGGTGTTGTAGGCCCGTAAAAAGCCGCCGTCATTGACGATGGTATTGACCGAGCCGATGGCAGCGGCGGAGGGCGTCAGTTCATCCAGCAGCGGAATGCAGGCTTCCTTGAACGGCATCGACACCGCGCAGCCGCGAATTCCTAGCGCCCGCACGCCCCCGATGGCCGCCGCGAGGTCAGTCGTTGTAAACGCTTTGTAGACATAATCGAGGCCGAGTTCAGCGTACAAGAAGTTGTGGAAGCGGGTGCCGAAGTTACCCGGCCTGCCCGCCAGCGAGATGCAGAGTGTGGTGTCTTTGCTGATGGACTGCATGGATCTGGGCTGCGGCATGCTTAGGCCTCAACGTGTTCGTCGGCCAATTCGCCGCTGCGCTCCAGCTTCTCCAGGTACGCTGTGCCGCCTTCCACCTCTGCCGCGAAGCCTGAAGCCGCGCCGAACACCAGCATCTCGGCCAACGTCTCCGACATCAAGTATTCCTGCCAGACTTCAGCGGCTTCTCTGGCCTTGCCGTTCAGCTCTAGGTGCAGGGTGATTCGGTCAGACACCTCGAACCCGGCCTTCTTGCGCCCGTCCTGAATGCCGCGCACCAGATCGCGGGCCAAGCCTTCCAGCTCTAAGTCGTGGGTCAGGGTGGTGTCGAAAGCCACCAAATAACCGGCTTCTTCCATCGCGGCGAAGCCCTCAGGTGACTTGGCGTCCACCAGCACTTCGTCCGGCCCCAGCTCGAAGCGTTGACCGTTCGGGGCAATAACTTCAAATTGCTGTCCGTCGCGCACGGCGCGGGCGATCTCGGAGGCATCGGCGGCACTGAGGGCAGCACGGACTTGCGGCACGGCCTTGCCGAACTTTTTGCCCAGCAGCGGCAAATTGGGCCGCAACTGATAGCTGACCAACTCGGCGTACTGATCCAGCAGCTCCACTTCCTTGACGTTGAGTTCTTCCTTGATCTGCTCGGCAAAGCGGCCCAGTGCCTGCGTCATCTCGCCGCTTCTGGCCCGCAGCATCACGCGCGGCAGGGGTTGGCGCTGACGCATTCCGCTTTGCCCGCGCACCGCCCGCCCGAGGCCGACAACCCGCAGCACCGCGTCCATTTCGCCCACCAAGCTCGGCGCACTCAGCGCTTCGTCTACGATCGGCCAGCTCGCCAGATGCACACTCTCCGGCGCTGAGGCGTCCACGCTCCGCACCAGATTCTGATACAGCGTCTCGGCCAGAAACGGTGTGAACGGCGCGGTCAGCAGCGTCACGGTCTTGAGCGCGGCATGCAAGGTGGCGTAAGCGCTGACGTCCACACCGTCTTGGCTGTAAAAGCGGCGGCGGTTGCGCCTCACGTACCAGTTACTCAAATCCTCGGTGACAAAGTCTTGCAGGGCGCGGCTGGAGCCGGTCGGGTCGTAATGTTCCAGCCGCTCGGTAACGGTGGCGACCAAAGTTTGCAGCTTGGCCATCAGCCAACGGTCCACCTCGGGGCGCTCGGCCACCGGCGGCGCGGCGCTGAGGTCAGGGTTATCCAGATTGGCGTACAGCACGAAGAAACTGTAGGTGTTCCAGAGCGTCAAAAAGTAGCTTCTGAACGCCTCGCCCACCAAGTTCATCCCAAATCGGCGGCTGAGTTCCGGCGGCGCGGACACGTACATGTACCAGCGGGCCGCGTCCGCGCCGTATTGCTCGAACACGTCCCAGGGGTTGACGATATTGCCCTTGCTTTTGGACATCTTGAGGCCTTTTTCATCCAAGATATGCCCCGAACAGATCACCGACTTGTACGCCACCGAATCAAACACCATGGTGCCGATCTGATGCAGACTGTTGAACCAACCCCGCGTCTGGTCAATCGCTTCGGCGATGAAATCAGCCGGGAAGCCGCCTTCCTCAAATTTCTGCTTGTTTTCAAATGGGTAATGGTGCTGCGCGAACGGCATAGAGCCGGAGTCGTACCACACGTCCATCACGTAAGGTACTCGCTTATACGTTTCGCCTTCAAATTCAAACGAAATATCGTCCACGTAAGGGCGGTGAGGATCGAAATCCGGCCCCATCAGTTCGCTGCGGCCACTCAGTTCGGCCAGCTCCTGATAACTGCCGATCACTTTGTATTTGCTGGCGTCTTCATTTTCCCAGATCGGCAGCGGCGTGCCCCAGTAGCGGCTGCGCGAGAGATTCCAATCGATCAAGTTTTCTAGCCAGCCACCATACCGCCCGTTTTTGATGTGCGGCGGGTGCCAGTTGATGGTTTGATTGAGTTCGATCAGGCGTTCTTTAAGCGAAGTGTTGTTCAAATACCAACTTTCGGTGGCGTAATACATCAGCGGTGTACCGCAGCGCCAGCAGTGAGGGTAAGAGTGCAGAAAGTTCTTTTCTTTCCACATCACGCCTCTGGCTCTCAAATCACGGATGATGTCTTGGTTGGCGTCTCTAAAAAACACCCCTTTCCACGGGCCGTAACGGTGTTTGCCTTCGTTATCCACGCCCACGATGACCGGGAAGCCGTAATTGCGGGCCAGACGCATGTCATCTTCGCCAAAGGCGGGCGCAGTATGCACGATGCCGGTGCCGTCAGAATCGGAAACGTAGGTGTCTAAACCGCTCATCCAAACTGTTTTGCCTTCGCCCTCGACTTCATACGCTTCGGTGAATGGGGGAGAGTAAGAAACGCGGTCAAGCTCGCTGCCCTTAAAGGACTTGATGACTTCTGCTTCTTCGCCCAACACTTCAATCAAGAGTGAACGGGCCAAGATTAGAACCTTACCGTCTTTGTCTTTTGCCGCCACATATTCAAAGTTGGGGTGAATCGCTACGCCGACGTTGTAGGGCAAAGTCCACGGCGTTGTCGTCCACACCAAAAAGGCCGCGCCCTCTTCCAACCCCAATTTTTCAGGCTCGGTCAAATCAAAGGTGACATAGATGCTGGGGTCTTGGATGTCTTTGTACCCCTCGCTGACTTCAGCGTTGCTGAGGGTCGTGCCGTCTTTGGGGCAATACGGCGCGACTCTAAAGCCTTTATAGAGCAGCCCCTTTTCTTGAAGCTGTTTGACACTCCACCAGATGCTCTCGACGTAGTCTTTGTTGAGTGTCATGTAGGCGTCGTCCAAATCGACCCAGTAGCCCATTCGTTCGGTAAATTTGCGCCACTCGCCTTCATAGGCAAAAACACTCTGCCGGCACTCGGCATTAAACTTGTCAATGCCGTAAGCTTCCACTTCCCGCTTAGAGTTGAGGCCCAGTTTTTTCTCTACGCCGATTTCCACTGGCAGGCCATGGGTATCCCAGCCCGCTTTGCGCGGTACATGAAAGCCCTGCATGGTTTTAAAGCGTGGAAACAAGTCTTTGAAGCTGCGGGCCTGAACGTGGTGAATACCCGGCTGGCCGTTGGCGGTAGGTGGCCCCTCGTAAAAGGTATACAGCGGCTGGCCTTTGGTTTGCTCAAGCGAGCGCTCAAAGACTTTGTTTTCTGCCCACCACTTTAAGATTTGTTCTTCGAGTTCGGGAAATTTGGGGTTTTGTTGAACGGGCTGGAAGGTTGTTCTGGACGGTGTGGTCATCTCGGCTCCTTTAAAATTGAACTAATCTACGATGAATAATTTGGCTCCGCCCTTTGTGCTGGAGCGGTGGGCTTCGGCTTGGTCGGCGACTTGGTAACTCATGCCCGCCGTCAGCGTGAAAATGCGGCCATCTTCTAACTCAGTTTGCAGTTCACCATCGAGCACCAGTAAAATGTGGCCCTTACTGCACCAGTGATCAGCCAAGTAGTCCGCCGTGTAGTCCACCTGCCGCACCCGAACTATGCCGAACTGCTGGGTGCGGCAGTAGGCCTGACCCGTAATGCCCGCGTGCTGGGTGGCCGGAAGGCTGGCCCAATCGGTGACGCCAAAGGGAATGTCGGTCATGTGCATACTGGACTCTCCTTTCAAGCAACTTGCTGAGCGGCAAACCAAAAAAGCAGCGCTGTCCCTAAACTGCTGGGACGCGCCGCCCTAAGTAGACGTGTGCGTGGTGCCACCCAACTTCGCCGCCCGGTGCGAGCGACCTCGTTGAAGACCCTCTGCCGGGGGGTGTCCGGAGCGTTCTAATCAGCCGCCAGCATCGACGCTTGTGCTCGGTGCTGGCGGCCTTTCTTCGCTCGGCGCGGGAGGTGATGTTCAGCGGAGCGCAGATTCGTCAGGCTTTCACCGTCCCTGACTCGCTGGTGACTCTGCTTGCTCCGCGTACTGTCCTCGCGTTCGCCCTGAGATGGATTCGGCCTTTCCTGCGGGCCTGCCCTCATGGTAAGCGGGCGAGCGGGCTGGGTCAATCCGCACTTTTGGCTTTACCCAGACAACAGCTCTCTTAGGCCAAGCGCAAACCCTTATCCCGTGTTCCGTACCCCCGCCGCGATGCCCTGCACGCTCAGCAGCAGCGGACGCTCATAGGTGTCTAGGCCGCCTTCCTCAGCCCGCGAGCGGCGCAGCAACTCCACTTGAATGCGGTGAATCGGGTCGATGTACGGGTTGCGCAGCCCGATACTTTCTTTCAGGCGCGGCTCGTTGTGCAGCAGCTCGCCGCCCACCACGCTTTCCACCTGCTGCACCGCTTTGGTGTAGGCGGTTTGCAATCTCTCGGCCAGTTCACTGCCCGCGCCGCCGAGGCTCAGGTAATCTTCAAAAATCAGCGGATCGCTCTTGGCCAGCGCCATCTGCGCGTTATCCAGCATGCTGCGGAAAAACGGCCACTGCTGATACATTTCCCGCGCCAGCTCAGGGCCAACCGCTTCAATCGCTTCGGGCAACCCGTACCAGCCCGGCAAGTTGGCGCGGTTTTGCGTCCAGCTCATCACCCACGGAATGGCCCGGAGGTTGCTCAGGGTGGGCGCACCCGGACGGCGAACCGGGCGCGAGGCGATGTTGAGGCGCGAGATTTCGTGAATCGGCGTGACCGCTTCAAAGAACGGCAAAAAGTGCGTGTCTTCCACCAAGTCGCGGTACATCTGGGCGCTGATTTTGCTGGCCCGTGTCAGGGCGTCTGTCCAGGTCGCGGGCAAATCGGCTTTGGGCCGCGCCGCCGAGAGCAGCAGGCCGTAGAGGGCTTGCTCCAAATTGCGGTGAGCCAAAATCGGGTGGCTGTACTTGTCGGACAGCGCTTCGCCCTGCTCAGTGATGCGCAGTCCGGCGTCGATGGTTCCGGCGGGTTGCCCCAATATCGCCCGCGAAGCTGGCCCGCCGCCGCGCCCGATGCTGGTGCCGCGCCCGTGAAAAAACCGCCAAGGCACGCCGGCTTGCTCGCACACTGCGCTGATTTTGCGCTGCGCTTCGTGGAGGGCCCAGTTGGCGGCCAGAAATCCGGCGTCTTTGTTGGAATCCGAGTAGCCCAGCATAATTTCTTGCACGTCGCCTGCCAGCACCGCACGGTATTCCGGCAGCGAGAGCAGCTCCCACATCACGCTGGGAGCGCGTTCCAAATCGCCCAGCGTTTCAAACAGCGGCACCGGTAAAATCCTAAAGCCGACTTCACGGGCCAGCAGCAGCGGCTCCAAAATGTCGCTGACCGACTCGCTCATGCTGATGATGTAGCGGCCAAAAGCGCGGGGGCCGACCAGCGCGACGGCCTGCTGCACCTCGCGGATTGGGCCGATGGTGCGCTCCAGCTCGTCGGGAAACGGGCAATTGGCAGGCCAGAGGGGGCGGCGCGACCTGAGTTCGGCGGCCAACACTTCCAACTTGGTGTGTTCAGGGAGGTCGGCGTAATTGCCCGACACGCCCGCTTCTTTGAGGAGTTCGGCCACCGCCGCCCCGGTCAGTTGGCTGTGTTCGCGCACGTCCAAGCTCACCAGATGCTGCCCAAAGGTTCGGGCCACCGTCAGCAGCGGAGTCAGCAGTTGGTCGGCGCTGCGGGCTTGACCGTCTTGGCGCAGTCTGGCGTCCAAAGCTTCCAAAGTGGGTAGCAGTTCCACCGGCTCTCCGCCGCGCACCGCGTCGTGGAGGTCGCGCAGGGTCTGGCGGTACGGTTCTTCGCCGCCCTCATCCTGAAGATGATCGGCTTGGCTGAGGTCAGTATAGGCCTGACGAATATGAGTCAGCAGCAACTCGCGGGCGCGTTCGCGGTGGAGAGAGAGCGTTTCGCGGGTGGCTTCCGGCGTCACGAACGGGTTACCGTCGCGGTCGCCGCCCATCCACGAGCTGAAACTCAGCGGCAATTTGGCGTCGCTGCGCTGGCCGTACACATGCACAAAAGCCCGCTCCAAATCGCGTTGCAAGCGCGGCAGCGCCTGAGCGATGGTGGGCAGGTAGCTCAGCCCGCCCTTGACTTCATCTTGGACGGTGGGCTTGAGGCGGCGCAGCTCCGGCGTGGCCCACATCGCTTCAATGTGCGCCGCAACGCGGGCGGTGGCTTCCTTGGCGGTGCCGGGGTCGCCCAAATCGGGAATGGTTTCGGCGACTTCGACCAAGTGGTTGCGAACCGTGCGCCGCCGCATCTCGGTGGGATGGGCGGTAAAGGTCAGGCCCAAATCGACGCGCTCGATTAAGGCTTCGGTTTGCTCGGCGCTGAGGCCCAGCACTTTGAGGTCAGTCAAGGCCTGCTCCAAACTCTGTGAACGCACGCCTCTGCGCTCTGATAAGGCCCGTACCCGTTCGTATTCCTCGGCCAAATTGACCAATTGGAAGTACCAGGTAAAAGCCCGCACCAGATTTTCGGCGTCTCCGACCTTGAGATCAGCGATCAGGGTTTGTAATTCGGCTGAACCTTCACCGCTGCGGGCCCGGCGCACCAGCGCCCGAACTTGTTCCACCAAGTTGTAAAAGCCTTCGCCCTCTTGCTCTTTGAGAACTTGTCCGAGGGTGCGGCCCAGTAAATTGACGTCGTCACGAATACCCATGTGTTTCTCCGTAAGTGTTGAGGATCGAAATGGAAGGGGAACGGTTAATAAGAACCGAGAACTTCAGCTTCGCTTACGGATCACTTATTCCTCGTAGTGATATCGCTCAATCGTCAAGGCTTTGCCGTTCTCCAATTCAAGCATCACGCCGTTGAGTTCGGCTGGGCCTTCTTTGACGCCGAAGCGGTGGGGGCGCTCGGTCAGGAACTTCTGGATGGGGCCTTCCGGGTCAGCGCCGATGATGCTGTGTGCCGGGCCAGTGAATCCGGCGTCAGTCTGGAAGGCGGTGCCGCGCGGCAAAATTCGGCTGTCGGCAGTGGGCACGTGGGTATGGGTGCCGATCACGGCGGCGACCCGCCCGTCTAAGTGCCAAGCCAGCGCAGCTTTTTCGCTGGTGGCCTCGGCGTGAAAATCCACAAACACGCTGCCCAGATCGGGCTGCCCCAGCAATCTGTCCATCACCAAAAAGGGATTGTGAACTGCTTCCATAAAGACCCGCCCCAGCAAATTGACCACCGTGACGCGCTCGCTGCCGACCTCAAAGGTGTTCCAGCCGCGTCCGGGCGTACCGGAAGGCATATTCAGTGGGCGAATCAGGCGTGGGTCGTCCAGCAGCCCGTAGACTTCCTTGTGGTGCCAAGCGTGGTTGCCCAGCGTCACCGCGTCCGCGCCCGCGCCGGTGATGAGTTCAAACGATTCGCGGTTGAGGCCAAAGCCGCCCGCCGCGTTTTCGCCGTTGACGATAATGAAATCAAAATTGGAGCGCAGCTTGGGTAATTGTTCGGCCAGCACCCGCCTGCCGGGCTTGCCGTAAACGTCTCCTACAAAAAACACACGCAACATGCCCCGCACTTTAGCGGCAAAGCGTAGAGGCCACGGCAGGTTTGTTTACGCCACTCCTGGTTGCGCTTGGGCCGGGCCAAACACGAACCGTCAGATCCAGTCAGAATTCTGTCAAATAGATTGAGATAGAATAAGGCCATGAACGTCTGGCCCGACAACAAACCAGCACCACGGCCAAGGCGTGATGAGGGTTGAGCGGTCCCTTCAGCCGCTACCCTTTTGACGATCTCGGCGCGACCGAACAGGCGAATCTTCCAGAGCGCTCGTTGGTGCAGGGCCAGCAACCGGACATCGAGGCCAATGACGCCGAGTTGCTGGCCTTGCAGCCATCGGCGCTGTTTTTGCTCGACCAAGCGGGCATCCTGATTCGGCTCGGCGGCAACTGGCAAGGTGTTACCGGCCTGCGGCCCGAGCAGGTGCTGGGCCGCCCGCTGCACCAATTTGTCAAGTTGCCGCCCAGCAGCCACCCCCAAGGCTTGTATGCACAGAGCGGCGTGTGCGAGGAAGCGTCTATCGGGCGCGGCGGCTTGTCGAAGCGGGTTCGGCTCGTTTGGCAGCGCGGCGAGGGCGGCACCGGCGGCAGTCTGGAGCTGCCCGGCCCCAGAGAGCGCGAAATTTATGAGCGCAGCGAGAAGTTGCGTCGCGCCGAGGTCGCTTTGGAGCAGACCATCACCTGTTTGGGCACCGCCCTCGATACGTTCCAGAGCCACCACGTCAAGCGGATGGTGTCTTACGCCGTCCGGCTGGGTCAGGCTTACGGCCTCAGCGAACAAGACCTCAGTGCGCTGCGCTGGGGCGCGGCCCTGCACGACGTGGGCAAAGTGCGTGTTCCCCAACATATCCTGATTAAAACCGGGCCGCTGAGTGCTGACGAATTCGGTGTGGTTCTCCAGCATCCGCAGTGGGGCGCAGAAATTTTGGAACAGCTCGAATTTTTGCCCGCCGCTGCCCGTGACACTGTGCTCCACCACCATGAGCGCTGGGACGGTCAAGGCTACCCCGCCGGACTGCGGGAAGACCAGATTCCCCTTCTCGCCCGCATCGTGATGATCGCCGACGTTTTCGACGCGCTGACCAGTGACCGCTCCTACAAAACGGCTTGGACACCTGCCGCCGCCGGCGAGTACCTGATCCGCGAATCGGGCCGCGCCTTCGAGGGCCACTTGGTGCGCTTGTTTTTGGAACGGGTTATGGATCTGGGCTACCTCTACGGCGATCAGGCGGGCACGCCCTGAGCGGATTGAAAACGCTTTCATCGGCGGGCGGCTTCTCCGTATTGGCCTTTATGAAAGCGCTGCCCTTTTAGCGAATAATCCGCGCCGGCTCGATGCCTGCCGCCCGCCGCGCCGGAAGCAGCGCCGCCAGCAGCGTGGTGCTGATGCCCAGCGCATTGACCCACAGCAGATCGCTCAGGCGCACCTGCACCGGCAGCGCGGTAATGAAATAAAGGTCGCCGGGAATCTGAAAAGGCCGCCAAGTAAAATACAAGCTGATGGCCAGGCCCAGCACATTGCCCAGCAGCAAGCCCGCCGCGCCGAGGGCCGCTCCCTGCCAGACAAATGCCCAGATGATCTGCCGGCGCGACGCGCCCATCGCCCGCAAAATGGCGATCTCTGGCGTTTTTTCAAAGACGGTCAGCGTCAGCACATTGGCAATGCCGAACGCCGCCACGATCACGATCAAAAACACCACGAAGCCGATGACCTGCTTTTGCAACTTGAGTTGGTCGAGCAGCGAGCCGTAGAGATTTTGCCAGGGCAGGCTGCTGTACGGCAGGGCGCTACTGATCGCTTGCCCCACCTGCGGCGCGAGGTCGGGGTCTTTGAGGCGGGCTTGGTAGCCGCTGACGCGGGTGTTGCCCTGAATCTGTTGCAAGGTGCTCAGCGGCACGAAGGCGTAAGCGCTGTCGATCAGGTAATTGCCGCTGCGGAAAATGCCCGCCACTTTGAGGACGCTGCGGCGCTGGGTGCTGCCGGCCAGTAAGCGCAACTCCTGACCCTGAAAGGCTCCGAGGCTCTGGGCAAGGGCGCTGCCCAGCAGCACTTCATTGGGCTTGAGGGTCGCCAGCAACTGACTTTCCTCGGGCGGGAGGCCCAGCACCTTACCTGCTTCGGCGGTGACGCCAAACAGCGTGGCAAAATCCAGCCCCGCGCCGCGTCCGTCTGAGGCCGGCCGGGTCAGTAAGCCTTTGTCGGCCAGAAACGGCATAAAGGCCACGACGTCTTTGTTTTGCCGCAGCGCTTTTTCCATTTCAGGATCAGCGCCGCCGGGCGTGAAACGGGTCAGGCTCAGGTGGGGCGTGGCCCGCAAGGTCGCCTGAATAAGAGCGCCGGTAAAGCCGTTGGTGAGGCTCAGCGCCGCGATCAGCACCATCACGCCGACGGCGATGCCCAGCACGGTGCTTAAGTTTTGGGTGCGCCGCCGCCGCAAATGGGCGCGGGCCAGTGTCAACGGCAGCGAAGTGGGAGCGGGAGGTCGGGAAGGTGCGGGCACGTTCAGCGAGGATAGCAGAAGAGCGCTGGCCCACAGACTTGCGGCGGCAGCGCTCTTTGCGTTGACGTGTTGGTGCGCCCTGCTTTAACGAATGCCTGTAATCGTCACGCTGCGGGCACCCCATTGGTAGGCTTGGGCGCGGCTGCCCATCCAGATGTCAATGGTGTTGGACATTCGCACGTTCATGGTGTCTTCGACGATGAAGGTGCGTCCGTTGAGCAGGCCCGCACTGTCCTGCAAGGTCACGCGGCTGCCGTAGGGGAAAATGCGCAGCAAATCGCGACTGAGCGCAATGACGCCGGGACGTACCCGCGTGCCGGTTGCCGTGACAAAGGGGCTGTTGTCGGTTTGGCCCACGTCGCTGCTGTAGGCGGTGGCCTTGACCACTCGGCTGTAGCCGCGTTGCTGCGGCCTGCTGACGACAGGCGAGTTGGCCGGAGTGCTGACGGCTCTGGGCGCTTTGGCGGGTTGCGGCTTGGGCGCGGCGACTTGGGACTTGGGCGCAGCCACAGGCGCTTTGACTTGAGGCGCAAGTTGAGCTGCCACCGCCGCGACTTGGGTAACGGCGGCACTGACCTCCAGTTGGCGCTGAAGCTGCGCTTGAACGGCTGGCGCGGCATTTAGAGTCGGAGCTTTGGTCGGAGCGGCCTTGACCTGAACGGATGAAGCCTGCACGGGTTTACTTTCTATCGGCCCCGCCGCTTGACTCACCACCTGCCCAATCAAAGTGCTGCTGGGCAGTTGCGGCAACGTGGCGACGCTAAAGGTGGAGAGTGGAGCGCCCGGCGTTCCCTTGGAGACCGCAGCCTTGATGGCCGCAGATTGAGCGGCTGGTGCGGCCTGCGGCGCTGACGCCTTTGCTTTTTCGGGCGTGGCCTTGACTTCTGGCTTTATCTCAGCGGGCCACAGCGGCGCTTGACCGTGAATGATCAGGGCGGCGCGGGTGAGCTGCTGGGTCAAGCTGCCGCTCAAGCTGAGGGGCAGCGGCGTGGCGGCGGCCTTGAGCGCCTGCTTGGGCGGAGTCTGCTCTTTGGGTACTTGGGTGGTATTTTCACCGCTTTGCGCCGCCGCGAGTCCATACAAGCCGAAAGCCACCGCGCTCACCAACTGCATTTTTTTCTGCATTCAACTCCCTGTTGCCGTGCTCCTGAATCATCTTGGTCATTCTCGGCTCGACCTAAAACGGCTGAGCGCTGTCTGAATCTTCGTTTGTCCGGCTCAAAATCTGTTCTGAGCAACCACTCTCAAGCTCTAAATGGTCAATAAGCGGTCTGAGGAGCCAATTCACTCAGCCGCAACGTTTCAAAGCCTAAGGACGCATCATGTATAAAAAATAAGAAAAAAGCCTTTAGATCTCATCTTAGAGAGCGCTTCTGACTGTTCTTTTTGAGCTTGCCGTTGCTTGGCTGCTCGAAGAATGAGAGAAAACCAAGCACGGCGGCTTAGTTCCTCATGAGTGATTGGAGACAGATTTGTGAAATTTTAGGGATTGACCGAAGAATTTAGCGAAGCGCCGTGATTCTGACGGTGCGTGAGCCCCAGGCCAGTGCTTGAGCGCGGCTGCCCATCCAGATGTCAACGGTGTTGGCCATCCGCACGTTCATGGTGTCTTCAACGATAAAAACTCGGCCATTGAGCAGGCCAGCGCTGTCCTGTAAGGTCACGCGGCTGCCGTAAGGGAAGATGCGCAGCAAATCGCGGCTGAGTGCAATGACCCCAGGGCGTACCCGCGTGCCGGTTGCCGTAACAAAGGGGCTGTTGTCGGTTTGGCCGGCTTCGCTGTTGTAGGCGGTGGCCTTGACCGTGCGCGTCGCTCCCCGAGTGCGGCTGGCCGCCACTTCGTCGGGCAGTGCCGGCTCGCCGAGGCCCAGCATGCTTTGCACCGCTGTTTGGGTCAGGCTTGCTTCTGGCAGCTGCGGCAAAATGAGATCGCCCGTCACTTGCGCCGTGCCCAAAGTGCTCAGCGCCAATGCTGCCGCGCCGGCTAGGCCGAGAACCATGACGACAGGCCGCCCAGTCGACACGGTTTGGAGGGGTTTGGACTGGACAGATTTAGTCAAGGCCGAGATGAATTTGAACACCGAACTGAATATCGCCATATGTAAACTCCTTGAGAGCCGCCGAACGCAAAATCCCGCGCTCAGCGAACAGAAAAAAGACTTGCTCTGGTTTTGGTAAGCCTGATCCACCGCCTCGGAGCATCTGTCCGACCAGAGGGCTGAGTCAAAAGCTCAACCAGCTACCCTTTCAAATGCTCCCTTTGCTTCGCTCCCGTTGGTTCTTGGGCAGAACGGCACCTGCTGGGCCTGCCCGCTGTCTTGGGCACAACGGCACCTCTCGGGCCTACCCGCTCAGTCAAAAAAGAAGCTCTTTTTTTGACCACTGCTCTACGACTGGAGTTCAGCATGGAGATGAAGTCAAAAATCGTCTTCAACACGGGAGAAACAAAACTGTCCGCTCTCCCGAGACAACACAAGGTAAAGATGGTTGATGTGAGTATTTTAAGAATTATGACAAAAACTCTCACTAAATTCCCAGAGTCACTCACCGTAAAATTACCTTCAGCTTCTGCTGGAGAACAAAAACTCAGATGAGAGAAGTCCTTTTTGACGACTCCATTTCTTATTTATGAAGAAGTGGTGATGTCTTTAGAAATTCCATTGTTCTGCTGGACTTTTTGGCGATTCCGCGCCTGTTTTTGTCGATTGCTGCGAGATGCTACTGAGCACTAACGGCACAGGAACTTGCGGCTGTCGTCGTATTCCTGCTCGCTGAGGAGACCCGCCTACACGAATCAGCCTCGGAGATCAGAAGTTCCTCAGCGCCCTGCGGCTGCGCCCGTTGGAAAGTTGTACAGAGTAAAGTCAGCCACAGCCCGCTGCTTAAGCCGATTAAACTGGTGATGAAGCGGGGAAGAAATTCGGCTTTTGCTTTTCTTGCTCCCGTCACCCTCCACCTTCCCTCACCCAAGGAGTTTTCATGACCTCACCAACCCCCAACGCCTCTTCCTCACCTTCTCCCTCGGCCATCGTCATCGGCGCGGGGCAAGCGGGTGGGCCGCTGGCAGGCGCGTTGTCTAAAGCGGGCTGGCAAGTCACGCTGATCGAGCGCGAACATGTCGGCGGCACCTGCGTCAACGAAGGTTGCACCCCCACCAAAGCCATGATCGCCAGCGCTCAGGCCGCCCACGTGTCCCGGCACTCGCAGGCGCTGGGTGTGCGGGCTGAGGGAGTCACGGTTGACCTGAGTCAAATCGTTGACCGCGTGCAGGGCATCGTCAGCGACTTCCGGGAAGGCAGCAAAGCGGGCGTGCTCAAAGCGGGCGTGAAGTTGCTGGACGGGCAGGCCAAATTTACCGGCGTACGTGAGGTGGAAGTCAGCCTTAATGACGGCACCGTACAGCAGCTCAGCGCCGATTACGTGTTCATCAACGTTGGAGCGCGTCCCCGCTGGCCGGAGTTGGCGGGCCTGGCCGGTGTAGGGGCGATGACCTCCAAGGACATTTTGCTGCTGCGCGAATTGCCTGCTCACTTGCTCATCTTGGGCGGCGGCTACATCAGCCTTGAGTTTGCTCAGCTCTACGCCCGCTTGGGCAGCCGCGTGACTGTTATCGAACACAGCCCCCGCCTCATTCCCCACGAAGATCAGGACGTGATGAGCGCCCTGCAACAGGTGCTGGAAGATGAGGGCGTGACGTTTATGCTGGGCGCGGAAGCGCTGAAGACCGAGAAAGTCGGCGGCGCAATTCACCTGACAATCGAGCAAGACGGCAAAGAGCAAACCCTCAGCGGCTCACATCTGTTGGTCGCCACTGGGCGGGTTCCCAACACCGACGGTCTCAATGTGGAGGCTACGGGCGCAACTTTAGACAAGGGCGGGTTTATTGTCGTAGACGATCACTTGCTGGCCGCCGAACGGGTGCACGCGCTGGGCGACATCAAAGGCGGGCCCGCTTTTACCCACATCTCCTACGACGATTACCGCATCGTTCGGGACGCCCTGCTGCACGGTAAGGAGCGTAGCATCAGCGGGCGTTACGTGCCGTACACCCTTTTTACCGATCCGCAACTGGGCCGCGTCGGGATCGACCGCCAAGCCGCCCTCAAACTTGGTCGCCCCACCCGCGTTTATACCCTGCCGATGAAAAATGTGGCCCGCGCCATCGAAACCAACGCCACCGCCGGACTGATGCGGGCGGTGGTGGACGACGCCAGCGACGAGTTGCTGGGCGTCACGGTGCTGGGCATGGAGGGCGGCGAAGTGATGAGCGCCCTGCAACTGGCCATGATGGGAAAGCTGACGGCCACAACGCTGAGAAACGCCACGCTGGCTCACCCGACGCTGTGCGAATCCATCAACAATCTGTTTATGGGTCAGCCGGAAGCGCTGAGTGGAATGGAAAACTAAAAAGGAAAGTGCAGCGGCCCGCTGAGGGGGTGCTTATTTTCCAGTGCTGACTTCCGGCTCTGGAGCGGGCAAAGAAGCCGCTTTGCTGATAAAAGCCGCCGTGATGTCGCGGTAAATCGGAGCGGCCAACATCGAGCCGTGATAATCGTATTTGGCTCCGTGAACCATCACCGCAATGGTGATGCGCGGCTCATCGGCGGGGTAAAAGCCCGCGAACACGCTGTCGTAGATGGTGGCGCTGTATTTGCCGTCCACCACCACTTGAGCCGTTCCTGTTTTGCCGGCCAAGTCGTAGCCCTGGATTCCGGCGGCGGCGTGAATGCCGTCGCGGATCACGTTGCGCAGGAGGGTGCGGGTGGTTTGGGCCGAGTTGACCCGAACCACGTTGCGGCTTTCCCCCGCCGGTTCGCTGGCGACCAGCCGGGGCGAGACGTAGCGCCCGTCGTTGGCCAGCGTGTTGTAGGCGGCGGCGAGTTGCAGCGGTGTAGACGACATGCCCTGCCCGAAGGCGTTGGTGATGCGCACCAGATCGTTCCATTTGCTCACCGGCTGCAAACTGCCAGTTGCCGTGATCATGGTGGGCAAGTCCACGTCCTGCCCGAACCCAAAGGCGTGCAGATACGCGTAGAGCTTTTCGTTGGGGAAGTTCTCGACGATATGGGACATGCCCACGTTGCTCGAATAGCGCAAAATGCCCTGAGTCGTCAGCGTCTTGGGGTGATCCACCGCGTCGTGGATGATGCTGCCCCACCGGCCACCGACGAAGCGCTGCATCGGGGTCTGGTAGGTGGTGTCGGCGGTGGTCAGGCCCTCATTGAGTGCGGCGGCCACCGTCAGGCCCTTGACCGTCGAACCCGGCTCGAAGCGGTCTAAAAATGGACGGTTGCGCCTCGCCTCGGCGCTGAAGGTCTTCCAGTTGTTGGGATCAAACGGCGGATAGCTGGCCGCCACCAGCACCTTGCCGGTGCGGACTTCGATGACCACTACAGAGCCGTAGACGCCTTGGTGGGCCTGCACGCCTTTGGCCAGCACACTCTCGGCGGTGGCCTGCAAGGAAGGATCCAGAGTCACCGTGACGTTTTGTCCGGCGGAGAGTTGGGTGTTGTAAGCGGCCTCAATTCCCTCTAAACCGTCTGTCATACCCATCATGCCGAGGACTTGACCGGCCAGTTTGCCCTGCGGATAAACCCGTTTGCCGTCGACGGTGCGGGCCAGCGTCGTGCCGGATTCGGTCAGGATGCTGCCGCGACTTTGCAGCACCGCCCGCTTGATGTTTTGCGGCAGGCCCCATTCGAGCTGGGCATAGGCCCACACCAATGACATAAACGCCAAAAGTGCAATGGCCTGAATAATGCGGGAGCGGTTGCGGATTTTGATTTCCATTGGCAATTCCTTAGGGAAAGTTGAGAGTAAGTTAGGAAAAAGCTCAAGGTTAGCTAAAGAAGAAATGAGTCGTTTAGGGGTGAACGGAGCTCACGGATGCGGCGAAGAGGCGCAGCTACTTCCAACGGGTGCTGATTTGAAACGAAGTCGATTCGGGGGGTAAAGCAGGCAGAGCGGGAAGAGCGGCAATGTCGCTGCTTATTTTCTTGGCTTGGGCGTACGGCACCATGCCCCGGGCGTTGGCCCAGTCGAGCAGGCGCGGGCCGGTGGTCAGCGTCTGGACTTCGAGTTCGAGGTGGTCGCGCTGGGTTTGCAGGGTCAAGATGCTGGCCCGCAAATCGCGCAGTTGCGGGTAAGTCTCGCGCGTGGCGTAGCGGATTCCCAGCAACGCGGCGGCTAGCAGCACGTAAAGGCTGGTGTAGCGCAGCGCCCGCGCCCGCCACACCGCCAAACTGGCTTGCAGGGGCAGAGGACTACTCACTGGCCTGCTGATCTGCCAGTCGCTGATCTGCTGGCTGAGTCTCAACTTTGCGGGCGGCCCGCAATTTGGCGCTGCGGGCGCGGGGATTGCGGCTTTGCTCGTCTTCACTGGCCTCGACGGGGCGCTTGGTCAGCGCTTCGAGCTGCGAATTGGTTTTGAGGAAGCGCTTGACGATGCGGTCTTCCAAGCTGTGAAAACTGATCACCGCCAGCCGCCCGCCCGGCGCGAGGAGAGTGGACGCTGCTTCTAAGCCGCCCCGGAGTGCGCCGAGTTCGTCGTTGACATAAATCCTGAGTGCTTGGAAACTGCGCCTTGCCGGGTGAATGCCGCGTGCGTGTCCGCCCGGATAAGCCCGTTTGATGATCTCGGCGAGTTGGGTGGTGGTGGCAATCGGCGCTTTTTCGCGCTCGGCTTCAATGGCGCGGGCGATGCGGCGCGAGTGGCGCTCCTCGCCGTATTCGAAGATCAGGGCGGCGAGTTCTTCGGTGGGCAGTTCATTGATGACCTCGTAAGCGCTCTCACCTTCCTGACTCATTCGCATATCGAGCGGGGCTTCGGTGTGGTAACTGAAGCCCCGCTGGGCGTCGTCGAGTTGAAAACTGCTGACGCCGATGTCGAGCAGCACACCGCTGACCTGCGTCACGCCTTGCTCGGCCAGCAGCGACACCATGTCGCGGTAATTGCCCTGCAAAATACTCAGGCCTTCCAATTCGCCCAGCCGCGAGAGGGCGTAAGGGTCTTGGTCGATGCCGTAGACCCGCGCTCCGGCTTTGAGCAGGAGTCGGGTGTGGCCCGCGCCGCCGAGCGTGCCGTCGACAAACACCTCGCCGGGCTGCGGGTCGAGCGCTTCTAAGACCTCGGCAGCCAGCACCGGCAAGTGGGTCAGGGCGTCTGAAGAACCGTCCATTTCTGGTTGAGGAGCGGCGATAGTTTTGCGGGAAGCGGATTTGGTCTTGGTCGTGGGCACGGCAAATTTTCCTGACGCGGCGCTAGGCCACGAAATTGATTAAGAGTTCGGGATGCGGCGGATTGTCTTGAACCGCTTGAATCACGGCGTCCCAGCGCTGCGGATTCCACAGCTCCAAGCGCCCCGGTGCGCCGGCGACCACCACTTCGCTTTCCAAAGCAGCGAAACTTCGCAGCGGTTGCGGCACCATCAAACGGCTCTGGGCATCTAAACGGGCTTTGCTGGCCCCCGAATAAAAAAATCTCACGAAGGCCCGGCTGTGGGCGTCGGTGAGCGGCAAGCCTTCAAGCTGCTCCTCGACGCGCTTCCAACCTGAAAGCGGAAAGAGGTACAAGCAGCCTTCCATACCGCGCGTCAAAATGACCCCGTCCTCAACAAATTCACGAAAAGCCGGTGGCATCACCACACGGCCTTTGTCATCTACTGCGTAGGGGTATTCTCCGAATGGCACAGCCGCTGCTCCTGATCCGGCCGAGGAACTGATGCGCCGCTCAGTGCCAAAACATGCGCTCACAGCAGCATTTTCTCGCCGGATAGGGTGAGTCTAACACCGAGTCCCACCTTTTACCACCATTTCCCACTTTTGTGCCCCAATCCGCCCTAAGGCGTTTCTTCTTTCCCACATTGCCGCTCAATTCCTCAGCGAAAGAGCCGGTTTTGGGACATCCGTTGCCACTGCCCGCGCTTAAACTCGGTATATGACTGAACTTGGAAGCCTCAAGACTCAGGCGTTGGCTGCGCCCAAACTCAACTCGGCGCTCAGCGGCGCGGTGCTGGCGGGCACGGCGGTGGCGCTCGGGGCGTTCGGCGCTCACGCCCTCAAAGCCGCCATCAGCGCTGAGAACCTGGCGATTTTTGAAACTGGCGTGCGCTACCAGATGTATCACGGCCTCGCGCTGCTGGTGCTGGGCGCGTACCCGCAGCAGCGGCGCGGCGCGGCTTGGCTGCTAGGCGGCACCCTTATTTTTTCGGGGAGCTTGTACGTTTTGGCCCTGACTGACACCAAATGGCTGGGGGCCATCACGCCCATCGGCGGCGTGCTGCAACTGATCGGCTGGGGCTGGGTGGCGCTCGACGCCCGCAAGCACAGGGCGAGTTGAGCGTTTCACTCGCCGTTCTCTGCGCGTGAGACAATGGCGCTCATGACTGCTCCTACCAAGCCGCCGCGCAAAAAAGCGGGCATTCCCAAAACTGTTTGGGATCTGCTGTTTACCCTAATTATTCCGATTGCCATTCTCAGCCCCAACATTTTGGGCAGCGGCATCAGCATTAGCGAGCAGGTCTTTGGCGGCGGCGTCGCCGGCAACGTGCGGGCGTACATCCTCGCCGCGCTGATTCCGGTGGCGTATGTGCTGGCCGACCTCCTGATCAACCGCACCGTCAGCGGGATCGCCCTCCTCGGCGGCGCAGTGGCGCTGGTGCGCGGGGGGCTGGCGTTTTGGTACTTAGACGGCGGCCCGCTGTTTGCTTTCAAAGACAGTGTGCCCGCGCTGCTGTTCGGCGTGTTGGCGCTGGGCAGTCTGCTGACCAAAACGCCGATTTTCAGAGTGGTGCTCGACGCCTCCACCCTCACCGAAAGCCCCGAAAACCGCGCCGCCACTCAAAAAGCCCTGCACGACAGCCAAGTCAACCAAGCGGTGCGGGCCGCTACCGTTTCCTACGGCATCGTGGAACTGGTTTCGGCGGTCATCAATTATTTCGTGAACCTTCGTCTGGTGGTCGGCAAGTTCGGCAGCGACGATTTCAACGCGCAGGTGGCTCAGGCCAATGCCGTGATGAGGATTCCCAGCTTGGTGCTCAGCGTCATCGGGGTAGGTGTGGGCATCTGGCTGATTCAGTTGGCCGTCAAAAAGCGCTACGGCAAAGAAGCCGACATCTTTTCGCCGGAAAAGCTGGCGAGGTTGCAGGAAGTGGAAAGCTCAAGCGGCATTTGACTGCCGATTTAAGTTGCCCTTCTCGGGTGTCGCCTTTAGAGACAACGAAACCTCGCCACCTCCGGCGGGGTTTTTTGCTGATCCTTCGGCAGCGCCCTGCCTTTTTTTGTGCGGTTTTTTACGCTTTAGGTTGCGTGATTCAAGTTGGACGTGTGAGGGAACTGTAAGCGGCTACAGGTGAGACTAAAGCAAGAAAGCTCGTTTCAAGAGTCTCTGATGCCTGGCACAGTTCACTTGACCCAAAATTCGATATAAAGTTCATGAAGAGTCGCTTATTGCTTTATGAACTGCAATTTATTCACCAAAATGACCTTAAGGGAGCAAAAGCTGATGACTGTCAAAATGAATTTCACTGATCCATCAATGACTGCTGCTTCGGCACCTGATAACCGTGACTTAACAGCACAAAGCGTTCTGCGCCTCGTTCACATTGCACTGGAGGCTAAAGATCTGGGAACCGGCGTGGTGCCGACGTTAGATGAGTTGATTCAACACACGGCTGCGGTGGGGGCGGCTTATTTTCAACTCAAGCTGCCTTCAGGTGAAGTCCAAAACGCTGCGCTGCCGCAAGCCCTGATCTATCAGGTGCGGGCCGCCGCTGGCGAGATGCCCACGACCTCGGGAATGCGGGCAGTGGCCGCGCACGGCCTGCCCTCCGATACGCCCCTCATGCAAGCGCTACTGACGCGCCGCACACCGATGTTTTTTGACAACACGTCGGTTCGTCCGGAAACGATCGGGTTTCCTGAACTGGGGGTGGTGAGCCTCGCTGCCGCGCCCGTGTTGGGCAAGCGGGGAGAGTTGCTCGGCGCGTTTTTGATGCACACCTTTGAAGCCCACACCTGGACGGAGGAAGAAGTCCGGCTGTTTAGCAGTGTGGTGGGCACCATTGCCGCCCTGATGGCGCGGCTGGCAGCCGAGGAGCAAGTCAATGCTGCCCGCGAATCGGCTTTGCGGGCGCTGGGACTGGCCTTGGAGGCCCGTGACCGTGAAACGCAGGGGCACACCGACCGCGTGACTGCGCTGGCCCTGCGCTTGGCCCGTCATTTACACCTCGGTGAAGAGCAGTGCCAAGCGCTGCGCTGGGGCGCATACCTGCATGATATCGGCAAGATCTCCATTCCCGATCATATTTTGCATAAACCCAGCTCGCTCAGTGAGGATGAGTTTGAGCTGATGCGAAGCCACGCGGAAGTGGGCCACCGTTTTGCCAGCTCTTTGGGCTTTTTGCCGTCTGAATCTCTAGAAGTGGTGCTGCACCACCATGAAAAGTGGAATGGCAAAGGCTATCCCCGTCAGCTTGCAGGCGGCGACATTCATCTGCTCGCCCGAATCTTTAGCTTGTGCGATGTCTACGACGCCCTGATCAGCGAACGGCCCTACAAACGGGCCTGGACGCTGGAAGAAACCCACGCCGAGCTGGCCGCCCAAGCGGGCCAACACTTCGACCCGCAAGTGGTCAGCGCTTTTTTTGAATTGCTGCGCGGTGACGCTGCGGGGGCAAGCAGCAACGCGCTGATCAACTGAACGGCTACGGCCTCACGGACTCACTTCACCGCCAAGGCCCGCAGCCGCACATAATCGGCCACCCAGCCCTGAGCCGTGTGCAGCTTGGGGCGGGCCAACTCCTCGGCTCTGGCGATCACGGCGGCCCGCTCGGACTCACTCAGCGGCGCGAGCCAACTGGCCCCGAAACCGTGCAGCCATGCCTGAAAGCCGTCCTCACCGGCCAAAGGCGAGGGGCGTTTGAACAGGTGCAGGCGCTCTACCGTAAAGCCTGCTTCTTCCAGGAGGGCGGCCAACTGAGCCGGACTCGGGAAAATCCAGACATGTTCCAGCGCGGGCAAACTTAAATCGCTCAGGGCTTGCTCGACGGCCCCGCGCACCGCCAGCACGTTCGCGCCGCCGCCCATTTCCAGCGCCAATCGCCCGCCGGGCACCAAGGAGCGCGACACACCCGAGAGGACGTTGTCCAGCGGCTTCATCCAGTGGAGGGCGGCGTTGCTGAAAACCGCCTCAAACTCGGCGTGGTAGGGGAGGGTCTGGGCGTTTTGAACTTCAAAGCTCACAGCGGGATGCTGGCCCCGTGCGGCGGCGATCATAGCCTCCGAGGCGTCCACGCCCGTGACGGTTGCGCCAGTCTGGGCGATCTGGGCGCTGAGTTCGCCGCTGCCGCAACCCAGATCGAGGACGCGCTCACCGACTTGGGGGCGCAGCCAGTCGGCCACCAGATCGCGGCTGGATTCATAGACAAAAGCGTGGCGGTCGCGGTAATGCTCGGCATTCCAGTGATCGGGGGTCGGGGTGGTCATGTGTCTCCTTTTCGTTCGGTTCAAGTTGGTATGGGTCAAATTCATCTGGGTCAAGTTGAAACTCAGCGGCCTTTCTGGAGCCCAAAAAAACCCCAGCGCTCAGGGCGTGGGGGCCGTGTGAAGTGCTGAACTCAGCTTCCCCGAACCCCGCTGAGAAGAAGAAGCGAAAGCGCTGGGGCGTTCATCGTTTCACTTTAGCAGAGGGGAGCGGGCCAGCTCCGAGAGGGCCGCGTCGATCCAATTCACCAGCGCCGGAATCTGGCGCTCCATGTCTTCGGCTTCCAGCGTGCCCGAGCCGTCATTGAAATAAGCGTAAGCGATCCGCTGTCCGCCCACGAGTTCGGCGTAGCCGGTCAGGGTCAGCATCCGCCAGCCGCTGCCCGCTTTGTGGCCCCAGTAGACGGCCTTGAGGCGCGGCTGCTTGGGCTGACAGCACGACTTTGCCAGCCAGCTCCGAAACAGCTTACGCGTCGGCGTTTTGAGGTCGTCTCCGCTCAGAGTGCGGGCCAGAAGATCGGCGTAGCTCTGCGGCGTGCTGGTGTTTTGCAGCGCCAATTCCAGTTCGGGGGCGTAAGCAGGACTGTGAAAATAGCTATCCAGTGCGGCCTCCACCTGCGGCCCAGTCAGTTGCTGAGCGCGGGCATTTAGGCGGCTTGCCCACTTGAGGCGCTCGTTAAATGGCAAGCTGGCCGCGCTCACTGCGCCCCGCACCAGATCGGGGAAGACATCAGGCATCAGGCCTGCCTGTACCGCCCACCAAGCTTTGGTGGTATGCAGCAGGGTGGTGCAGGGGCTGAGCGAATGCACCGCCCGCGCAATTTTTTCAGGCCCGAGGCCCAGATACAGCAGATCGGAAGCGGTGTTGTCGCTGCGCTCTAGGGCACGCTGGGCCAGCGCCGCCACCGTGTTGCGCCCAGCAGGATAAGCTTCAATGCTGCGCTTGGCGGGCGTGGTGGTGATCAGTGCCCGCAGGCTCAGCCGCCCCGCGTCCACCTCTTGCAGCGCGGCCCGCACCACCAGGGGCTTAAAGGCACTCGCCAGTGGAAAGAGGGTATTGACCTGGCCGAGCGCCAGCGCCCTGATGGGTTGAAACTGCTGGTCGTAAATGGCCGCGTAAAAGCCCACCCGCCCGCTGACCCCGCTGGGAAGCGGCTGAGCAGGTGCGGGGTTGGCCGCTGCCGCGCCGCAAGTCGGGGCGAGCGGAGCGCTGAGAGGAGGAACAACCGGAGTGAGAAGGGGTGGATTGAAAACCGGCTGGGCGGGCGCGGGCGTAACAGGACTATATTGAACAGGATTGGGCGTAACGGATTCAGGTGTAAAGGGCGGCGTCGGAATCCTGACAAACACTGGAACGGAATCTGCTCGCCCCGCGCCGCCCAACAAAAGAACGAGACTGAGCAGCATCGCAGGGAGCTTCATAGATGGTCAGCTTAGCGCGGCGGCTTTGCGTCCAGACCCATTAGGAAAATATTTTGGACACTGTTGGGAGGACGCTTCGTCTCACCCCTTCAAGCGGAACAAGCAAAAACCTGAAACGAATACCGCCTTCTAGCTCGCCCAGTATGGGCAGGTCTTTTGCACAGCGCCCACGACTTGATCGCCCCACAGGTTGGCAAGTTGGTGCAATTGACCAACTGAAATGCCGGAAACTCCATGCCGAGCGCAGCAACCTCCTCCCTCGTCAAGGTTGTGAAGACACGTGAACGCAGCCAATTGAGGTGAGGGGCCGCCCCCGAACGTAGGGCCAGCAGTCTTCACTGGGGCGGGGAAAGCCAACGCGAAAGCCCAAAGCTTAAGCCAAGAGCGCAGCGCCTCCTCAAGCCACTTCCCCTTCCCCCCCGTCCAGCACAGTAAAAGCTCCCAGCGCCAGACCCAACAAAATGGTGGCCAGCGCACAAGCCTCGCCTAAATTTTGTGCGCCGGGCCTGCCGAGCCGCTCATATAGGCCGGTGCTGAGGGTGGACCACTCGGGGCGGGTCAGCACCAATGTGGCCCCGAACTCGCCCAGCACCGTGGCGAGCGAGAGCGCTGCGCCGCCGCGCAGGGCGGGCCAGATCAGCGGCAAGGCCACCGTGCGGCTGGCCATCAACGGGCTGGCTCCCAGCGTGCGGGCGGCCTCCAATGCGCGGAGCGGCAGGGCGCGGAGAGCCGGCAACAAGCTGCGGGTAATCAGCGGCGAGGCGATCAGCGTGTAAGCGGCGATCAGCAGCCCGAGTTGCGCCGCCCAAGCCGGATACGTCAGCAAGTAGCCCACCCCCACACTGACTGGAGAGAGCATCAGCGGCAGCAGCGAAAGGGCGTCGAGGGAACGTGAGCGGCTCAGGTACGCGCCCAAAGCGTGTGACGCGCCCAAGACAACCGCGCCCAGCAAGGTAAAGCCCGCGAAGCGCAGCGTGTTGTAGAGCATCAAGCTCAGCGGCGGGTCGTTATCGGGGCTGACGAGGCCGTGCCAAAACGCCAACGTCGGGCCGCCCACGCCGGAAAAGCTGCGAATGACCACCGCCAGCAGTGGCGAAAAGCAGATCAGCAAGGTCAGCGCCAATAAGCTGAACAGTGCCAGCGCCGCCGCGCCCCGCGCCCTCGGCAAGGCGCGGGCGGCTGAGGTCACTGCTCCGCTGGTCAGTCTGGTGTAGAGCAATGTGGCTGCCAGCGTGACCACCAACTGTCCCAGAATCAGGGCGCTGGCCTCTGGCAGCCGCAGTTCGTAAGCGGTCAGGGTATAAATCTCGACTTCCAACGTGGCGTATTTCTCGCCGCCCAGCGTCAGCGGCAAGCCGAACGACAGAGCGCTATACAAAAACACCAAAATTGCTCCCGCTGCCAGACCCGGTAAGGCCAGCGGTAGGGCCACCGTCAGGGCCGCTTGCCAGTGATTGGCTCCCAGCGTGCGGGCCGCTCCGGTCAGGCTCGGCGGCACGCGGGCGAAGCCGCCGTAAGCGAGGCGCAGCATAATCGGCAAATTAAAAAACAAATTGCCCAGAATAATCAGTGCCGGACTGTCTGAGAGGTCTAGGCCAGTCAGCTGGGTGATCCAGCCGCGCGGCCCCAGCAAAGCGGTCAGGCCCAGCACCGCCACCAGCGCCGGCGTGACGAACGGCAACAGCAGTAGCCGCAGCAGGCCCAGTTTGCCCCTCAGGGCGTGGCGCGAAAGCAAGTAGGCCAGCGGCCAAGCGATGGCGGCTCCCAGCAGCACGGTGAGGCCCGCTTGGCTGAGCGTCCAGCCCAATCGGCCCAGAAAATACGGCTCTCGCCAGATGCTGAGATTGATGCCGCCCACCCGCATCACGCTGATGAGCGGCCACACCAAAAAGACACCCAAAAAGCCGAGCGCGGGCAGCGCGATCAGCCAACCGAGAGTAGGAGAAGAAAAACGGCGCACCCGCTTACGGTAAAGCTTTTTCACGGGGCTGGCGGGGGGTATCCTCACGCCCCGTCTTCACATCTCCAGCCTCTAGCATGAGCTTATGAATTTGTTCGGCTTTCTTGGTCACTACCCTTGGCTCGGCTACTTGTCAGGTGCGCTACAACTAATCTTTCTGGTTCACGCCATCATCACCCGCCGCCCCACCTATTGGTTTTTCATCTTGTTGTTCGGCAGTTATATCGGCGTGCTGGCCTACCTCTTTTTGGAAGTGCTGCCCGGAATGCGCGGCAACGCCCGGCGGGTGTCCAGCACCTTGCAGCCTGCGCTGGAAAACCTGCGGCCCCTCGAAAGCCGCATCCGCGAAGTGAGGGAGCGCACCGAGGAGAGTGACACCCTGCAAAACCGCGCCGACCTCGCCGCCTTGCTGGCCCGCGCTGGCCGCGAGGATGAAGCGCAGGGTGTATTGGAGCCGCTGCTGACCGGTATTTACGCCGACGATCCGTTGGTGCTGCTGACCAGCGCGGAGTTGTCGATGGCGAGGCGCGATCCGGCGGCAGCGGCGGCGCACTTGAAGCGGGTTGACCTCAAAACAAGCGCGTCCATCCGCACCCGCACGCTGACGCTGCTGGCGCAGGCACAGGCCGAGCAAACCCTGAACGGTGAAGCTGAGGCCACCTACCAGCAAGCCCTCATCGGCGCGACCAGCGAAGAACCCCGCGTGCGTTACGCCGCTTTTCTGATTGCTCAAAACCGCAGCGCCGACGCGAAGCGCGAACTGGACATTCTGGCCAAAACCGAGCAGCGGGCCAGCCGACTTTATAAGGGCCAGGAGCGCGAGTGGTTCAGCATGGCGGGTAAGCTGCGGCGGGAATTAAACTGAAGCGTGTCTACTTCTAATCCCCTCCTGACCACCAAATTTCAAGAAGCGCTGGTGCTTGCTGCCGAGTGGCACGCCGCCCAAACCCGTAAAGGCAGCGGCGTGCCTTATCTCTCGCACCTCCTGGGCGTGGCTTCGCTGGCCCTCGAATTCGGCGCGAACGAAACCGAGGCCGTCGCTGCTTTGTTGCACGACGCGCTGGAAGACGGCCCCCACAACACCGGGCGCAGCCACCAGGATCTCCGCGCTGAGATCGTGCGGCGTTTTGGCAAAGAGGCGGCCCGCTTGGTGGATGCCGCCACCGACGCGACCCCCGATCCGCACGGCCCCAAACCCGATTGGGCCACCCGCAAACGCGCTTACCTCGGTCATTTATCTCAGGCGTCGGTGTCTGCGCTGCTCGTCTCGGCTTCCGACAAACTCCACAACAGCCGCAGCATTTCGGTGAACGCCTTTACTGATGGCGAAGGTGTGTTTGAGCGCTTCACTGCCGGGAAAAACGGCACGGTGCAGTATTACCGCTTGCTTGCCGACGCTTACCACATGGCCGCCCAGCGGCCCGAAGTCGCCGCCCGCCCGCGTTTGCTGGCTTTGTTCGCTGAGTTGGAACGCACGGTGAGCGCTTTAGAAACGGCTTTGGGGCTCGGTAAAGAAGCGGTGCGGGTCTTTGCGCCGCTGGGGTAAAACAAAAAACACCGCACTAGACGGTGTTTCTGTGGTGGGACGTGTAGGGCTCGAACCTACGACCCGATGATTAAAAGTCATCTGCTCTACCAACTGAGCTAACATCCCTTTCTGGTGTGGCCGCGCTCGTAAGCGGGCGAAAGGGAGTATAGGGGCCAAGTCCCTCCATTGTCAAACGCGGCGCGTACCTGAGCGCACAATCAGCGGCGCGGCAGCTTGGGCGGCAAAACCTGATTGGGCTGCAGGGCCCGCCCGCCCTTCATGCCTGCTCCTTTCATGCCGCCCCCCAGCGCTCCCATGCCTTTGCCGCCGCTCATGCGCTGAAGCATTTTCATCATGTCCTTCATCTGCTCGTGCATTTTGACCAACTTGTTGATCTCGCTGACCTGGGTGCCCGCGCCCGCCGCGATGCGCTTGCGGCGCGAGGCATTCAAAATCTTGGGGTTGCGCCGCTCCTTCATCGTCATGCTGGAGATCATCGAATCAATTTTGTGAATCTGCTTTTCGTCGATGCTAAATCCTTCCGGCAGGGCGCGGCTCATGCCTGGAATCAGTTTGATAAGGTCGCCGAGCGGCCCCATTTTGCGAATCTGGCGCAGTTGATTGAGCAGGTCTTCAAGGTCGAATTCCTCGGCCTTTTTGGTTTCCATGCTCTGCAAATCGGCTTGCTGCGCCCGCTCGATCAGGCCCAGCACGTCGCCCATGCCCAGAATGCGGCCCGCCACGCGGTCAGGATAAAACGGTTCCAAGCCGGTCAATTTTTCGGAGGTGCCCGCGAAATAAATCGGCTTGCCCGTCACGAAGCGTGCGGAAAGGGCTGCACCGCCGCGTGCGTCGCCGTCCATTTTGGTGATGATCAGGCCGGTCAAGTTCACCCGATCGTCGAAGGTTTTGGCGACGCTCAGCGCTTCTTGCCCGGTCATGGCGTCCACCACCAGCAGCGTCTCGGTGGGCTGCAAGGCGGCCTGAAGGTCGGCCAACTGGGTCATCAAATTTTCGTCGATTTGCAGGCGGCCAGCCGTGTCCACAATCACCAGATCGCGGAAATCTTGCTGCTGAAATTCATTCAGGCGCTGTCTGGTCTGGGCGGGCGTTTCGCCGTTGGCGACTTCCAGCACCGGCACGCCGACTTGGTTGCCGAGGGTGCGGAGTTGCTCGCGGGCGGCGGGGCGCTGGGTGTCGGCGGCGATCAGCAGCACCCGGCGGCCTTTTTCCTTGTAGAACTTGGCCAGCTTGCCGGTGGAGGTGGTTTTGCCCGCTCCCTGAAGGCCGACCATAAACACCACATTGCCTTCATTCTTGAGGGTCGGCTGCTTGGACTCGCCGCCGAGCGTCTGGATTAGCTCATCGTGAACCAGCTTGACCACCATCTGACCGGCGTTGAGGCTGCCCAGCACTTCTTGGCCCACCGCCTTCTCGCTGACGCGTGAGACGAACTCTTTGGCCACGCCGAAATTCACGTCGGCCTCGAGGAGGGCCATCCGAATTTCGCGCATGGCGACTTTGACTTGCGCATCGGTCAGGGTTTTTTCGCGCTGGAGGCGTTCCAAAATGTCTTGCAATTTGTTGCCGAGGGTCTCAAACATGCTTTATACGCTAGCAGAACTCAGCCACCAAAAAAGCGGTTTGGTCGCTGCGGCTCTCAGTAAGCCGGGCGCGGCGGGGTGTATCATCAAGCTCAATTCACAGGAGGCTCCGCATGCGTTTTGAGAATGCCCCGTCATGTCCTGTTCAGCGCCCCCAATCGCCCCGCCCATTGGTGCTCAGAGCAAGCGCTGTCTGCGCGGGCGCACTCGGCTTTTTGTCGGTGGGCAGCGCCCTTGCTGGAGCCTGTGACCATCCTTATTTTGCCAACGCCGGCACGTTTACTTACCGCACCACAGCCGCAGGACAAGTCATCACCACCACCAGCACTATCAAGCTTTCCGGCAACACCGTCACGGTAAACGGAGAAACTTCAGGGCAGGCTTACAACGTGGTCTACGACTGTAGAGGCGGCCAAATCAGCGTCAGGGCCGGGAGTCAGCAAAAAACAGCGATGATCATGAGCAGTGTGCCGCCCGCCAGTCAGTGGAAAAACGGTTTTGTTTGGAAGTCGGCCGCGACGATTGGCAGCATGACCAGCCAGACGACCAACCGCATCGTGGGCAGTGAGCAAGTCACCACCCCTGCCGGAACATTCCAAGCCCTCAAGGTGCAGTCCATCACCAGTTTAGATATGAGCAAAATGTTTAAAGGCCAAAAAGTGCCGCCCGAAATGGCCAAAAGCATGAAAGACGTTCAAACCACCGCTTGGTATGCCAAAGGCGTCGGGGTCGTCAAACAGGTGTCGCCGAACTCCAGCTTGGAACTCATCAAGGTCAGCCGCTGAGGAGCGCTTCAAACACCTGTTCAGATCAAAACTGAACACCCACCCACCTCAGCGCCGCCCGCCCATATTCTTTGGCGGGCCTTTTTTGACGCCGGCGAAGCGGTTTTTCTCAGCGCGTTTGGCAATCCGGACTTGCGAGGCCTGCGCCGCCGTCGGCTTCTGGCCGGGCTTGACGGGGCGCGGCGCGGGTTGGCCGACCAAGGTGTCCAGCGTCATCAACTTGAAAAAGGGGATATACACCACCGTGATGAGCAGCAAAGTGCCCCACCACGTTTTGAGATATGCGCCCAGTCCCACCGCGTACACCAGCGCCTGAAGCAGCGTGACCACCAACACGAACAGCAAGGTGCGGGCCAGGATTTTGAGCAGTTTGGTGCGATTAAAGCCGGGAGCGGGGTCGGCGGTGGTGAGCCAAGTCCAAGGATTCATGAAAGCTCCTGTAAAGGGGTGGGGGAGACAGCCAACAACTCGGCGGCAAAAGCGCTGAGCTGCGGCTGGAAGTGGCGCGGCTGCTGAGGGTCGAGCTCGAGCAGCAAAGCAGGCTTGTGGGCCGTCTGCTCAAGGCGGGTCAGGGCGCTGAAGGTGGCGGCGTCGCGCACGGTGCAGGCGTAAATCAGGCCGCGCACCGCGCCTTTGCCTTCCAGCCACTGCTGAGCGCCGTAGAGGTCAGCCTCGCCTGCCGGAAGCGCCTTGCCACTGGGCAAGGTAAACCGCTGGCCGCGCTCGCGCAGTTGCTCACGCGGCAAGTCGCTGGCCCACACCGCAAACAGCCCGGCGCTTTCGAGCTGGTCTCTGAGCGGCCCGATCAAAAATTCGTCGCGCAGCAGACTGGCCGGGCCGATCACCGCCACGCTGGTCTGAGAAGCGCGGCTCAGTGTCGGTACTTGTTCGCGCACCGGCAGCGAGAGCGGCTTGGCTTTGCTGAGCGCCAAGCGAACCTGCCCGGCGTTGTGGGTGAGCTGCTGACCGAGTTCCAGCGCGGCGTCGGTCATGGCTGGGCCGCCGTCCGGCACGGCTCTGAGCGTCGGCAAACCGCTGATCCGGCGTGGCAACAGCTCGGTGAGGTCGCTGGCCCAAGCGTCTTGCCACACCGCTAGGGTTTGCGGCAGCAGCACCAGGTCGACTTGGCCGAGTTCAATGACGCGCCCCAGCACCAACTGCACCTGAGCGGGCGCGTCGGGCAAGCTCTCAAAGCCCAGGGCAAAAGCGCTCTCGGCGGGCAGACGGGGCGTCACCACCTCGAGGCCAAGTTCTTCCAAAAAAGTAGTCCAGTAGCGCGTGTAGCGTGCGCCCAGAACGTCCAACAAACCAACTTTCATCCGCGCAGTCTAGCGGACTTGCGCGGCTGGATTTGCTCGCTTGCTCTCTGCCGCTTCAAAGCGGGACAATGCTGGGCATGATCACACTGACAGTAAACGGCTACGGAGAATTTCAAGTTCAAGACAACGAGCGCTTGGTGCTGGCTTTGGAGCGCAGCGGCGTGGACATTTTGCACCGCTGCGGCGGCGTGGCCCGCTGCACGACTTGCAAGGTTGAATTCAGCGTGGGCGAGCCGTTTCAAATGACGCAGGCCGAACACGACAAACTCGAAGAAAAGGGCCTGAGCGGCGTGCGCTTGTCGTGCCAAATTCTGTGCCAGCACGATATGACGCTCACACCTGTGCAGACTGAGAAAAACAGCGGCTTGGAAGCGGGCAAGACTCCTGCCGAAACAGTCGAGCCGGAACCCGTTTGGATTGAGCGCAGCTGAGGCGCGGCTTTTAAGAAAGTGTGTTCAGCGCCTGTGTGCTGGGCGCATTTTAATCCGGCTAACGTGAGCAGGTAAAAATACTGATTCTGTCCTGCGGAGCTGGAATTGGGCGGAATCAGCATAGAGCTATGTACGAAAATTGCATCTTCATGCAGTTGTATTGCATCTTCATGCGTCGGGCGGTTAAACTGACCGCCTGATGCCGACTTCTTCTCTGCCTTCTCCGACGCTGCTGACCGCCGACACTCTGCCTGCTCCGGTAATGGCGGGGCGCGACTTTTTATCCAACCTCGATATGACCAGCGCCGAGCTCCGCAGCGTTCTGGACACTGCCGCCTCGATGAAGCGCGGTGAGTGGCGCGGTGTCAAGCCGCTTGCGGGGCTGTCACTGGCGCTGGTTTTCGAGAAAGCCAGTTTGAGGACCCGCACCACTTTTGATGTGGGGATGTACCAACTCGGCGGCCACGCCATCACCCTGTCGAATCAAGAAATCGGCCTCGGCCAGCGTGAGCGCGTCAGCGACGTGGCCCGCAACTTGGAGCGCTGGGTAGACGGAATCATGGGCCGGGTTTATTTGCAGCAGACCCTGCAGGAATTGGCCGATCACGCCTGCGTTCCGGTCATCAACGGGCTGTCGGACATGCTCCATCCGGTGCAGCTGCTGGCCGATTACCAGACCATCGAGGAGGAGTTGGGGAGCGCGGCGAGCAAGCGGGTAGTCTACATCGGCGACGGCAACAACCTCGCCAACAGCCACATTCACATGGGCGTGCTGAGCGGCTCCGACGTGACCATCGTGACGCCGGTGGGCTACGAACCCAACGGCGGCGTGCTTCAGGGCGCACTCAAGCGGGGCGCGGCCGTCACGCTGACCAACGACCTCGCAGCGGTGGAAGGCGCGGACGTGCTGTATACCGACGTCTGGATTTCGATGGGCCAGGAAGCCGAAGCCGACATTCGCCGCCGCGCTTTTCAGGGCTATCAAGTCACGCCGCAGATGTTGGAGAGTATCGCCCCAGACGGGATTTTCCTCCACTGCCTACCGGCCCACTATGGCGAAGAAACCGTGCCGGAAGCCACCGAACATCCCAAGAGCCGCGTGTTTGACCAAGCCGAGAACCGCCTGCACGCTCAAAAGGCCCTGCTGTATCACCTGCTGGGCGCGGCCAAACCGAGGTGGTGAAGCGGTCAAGGCGCTGAGAGAGGCCCCCGCTCCCGTGCGTGATCAAATCGAGATCACTTGCTGAAGTGAGGAGTTTCAGTCCACTTTTCCCGCGCTGTTGGGTTAGGCTAGAGACGATGCGGCGGCTTTGGTTTTATTCGGATTGGCTTGTTGATCTGCCCACTCGCTTCTCACAGGGAAGGCCGTGAGCCAGTCCAATGACCTGGAGTCGTTCGATCTCATCGAGCTGCTCTCGGTACTGGCCAAGGGAGCCAAAACGGGTGCGCTCCGCATCTACCGGGGCCAGCAGATTTTTACCTTGTGGCTCCTGAGCGGGCGGGTGCGCCGGATGGATGGGGCGGGCTTTGACACGGGCGCAGCCGTCTTGGCCCAGCTCCTTGAAGACCCGAGCGGACGCTTTCATTTTGAAGCGGATGAAGTGGTTCCCTTTCCCAATCTCAATCAGTCGCACGACGCCTTTGCTTACGCTGCCCTCAAGCGGATGCCGCCTCCGCCGCTGAAATTTGACGGCCCGGGCCGCTTGGAGCCGCCGGAGCGCTTCGCAGAGCTGACCCTAGACTTGTACGAACAAGAAGTCCTGCGCGGCGTGGCCGAGGGCAAGCCCCTCTCAGAATTGGCCGCCGCCCGTGATCCGAGGGCCGCGCCGCTGCTGGGCCGCCTGACCCGCCTGCGCTTAATTGGTGAGCGCCGCACGCGGGTGGCCCGCTTGGTGGTGCAAGTTCAGCGTCAAGCGGGCGGCCGCCAAGGCAGCAGCGCGGCCATAGACGAAACGATCTTCCGGCGCTGGCGCGAGGCGGTGGGCGGTCACATCGAATATATCCAGGTGCGCGAGGAACGCAGCGGCAAGGTGTATCAGATGCCGGTCAGCGCAGCAGCTGACGCCGGCACTTCTTTGCAGCTCAGCCCCGAACTGCTGATCCGGACTGGCCTGAGGGCCGGAGACGCGGTACTGGTGCGCCCGGTGACGGCGCTGATGGGTGCCGAACCGAACTCCAGCTGAAAGCGGCACCAAGCAAAGTTAAATTCGGCTTTAATCAAGTTGAGAAAGCCGGGCAGTGCAGCCGCCACAATACGTCCATGACTTCTTCCTCTGCTGAGGGCTTTACGCTGTCCGGCGACGGCTCGTCCAGCCCTGTGCTGCTCAGCCCACTGCGTATCGCCCAACTGACTCTCAAAAACCGCGTGGTGGTGTCGCCGATGTGCATGTACAGCGCTGAGGACGGCTTTGCTAACGATTTTCATTTGGTGCATCTGGGCCGGTTTGCATTGGGAGGCGCGGCTTTAATCTTTACGGAGGCCGCCGCCGTGAGTCCGGAAGGCCGCATCAGCCCGGACGATTTGGGCCTGTGGAACGATCAGCAGATTGGCTCGCTGGCCCGCATCGCCGACTTTGTGCATCAGCAGGGCGCACTGATCGGGATTCAGTTGGCGCACGCTGGGCGCAAAGCTGGAATGTCCGCACCTTGGAAGGGCGGCGAACTGGTGCCGCCGGAAGCGGGCGGCTGGACGGTGCTGGGGCCAGACGTACACGCTTATTCGCCGCGCTACGGCTCGCCGCACGCCATGAGCCCCGAAGACATCGCGCAGGTGGTCAAAGACTTTACCGCCAGCGCCCGCCGCGCCGTGATCGCCGGATTCGACACCCTCGAAATTCACGCCGCGCACGGCTATTTGCTCCACCAGTTTCTCTCGCCGCTGAGCAACAGCCGCCTCGATCAGTACGGCGGCACTTTAGAGAACCGCGCCCGCTTGCTGCTGGAAGTCACCAGAGCCGTGCGCGGAGTCTGGCCCGACCACCTGCCGCTGTTCGTGCGCCTGTCGGCGACTGACTGGGCACCCGGTGGCTGGGACATTGAGCAGACCGTGGAAATCTCCCGCCAGCTTTCCCGCGAAGGGGTGAACGTCATCGACGTTTCGAGTGGCGGCCTCACGCCAGATCAACAAATTACCGCCGGCCCCGGCTACCAAGTGCCGTTCGCCGAGCGCCTCAAGCAGGACACCGACTTGGTGGTGATGGCGGTAGGTATGATTACCGAGCCGCAGCAAGCCGAGCAGATTTTGCAGGCCAAGCAAGCCGATTTGGTAGCGCTGGCCCGCGAACTGCTGCGCGATCCGCAGTTTGTTCAGCGGACGGCGTGGCAATCTGGCCAAGCGGTAGAGGTGCCGGTGCAGTACCAGCGGGCGTGGCCGAAGCCGGAGTAAGAAAAGGTTTGACAAGATTCCGGACGCTGGGCCAGAAAATTGGAGCGGTCAACGGATGGTGTGCGGGGCGGCGGAGCGGATAAGAACGTTTCACCTCCCCACCGCTCCTACCTCGGCACGTGGCTGGCTTCGATCACGATCTGGCCGTGTTGCAGCCGCGCCACTTCAGATTCCACCCCGCTGCTGAGTTTTCTCATGCTGCTCAGGCTGCTGCCCTCGGGAGCGCGGGCGACCGCTCCGGCAATGCGGATCTGGGGGCTGGCAATCGGTCTGCCCCAGACAATCGCGCTCTCGCGTCCGTCGGCTCCGGCGTGGACGACGCCCCTGAGCGCTCCCAGCACGATCACGTCGCCGCCCGCCACCAATTCAGAGCCGGGATTCACGTCGCCCAACACCACCACGCTGCCCCCGTATTCGCCCCGGAAGCCTGCCCGCACGCTGTTGGGCAGCACGACGGTGTGGTTGTCGAGGCTCTGGGTGATGTTGCCGACTGGCAGGGCCGCTGTGGGCAGCGCGGTGCTGGAAGAGGACGGCGCTGAACCTTGCTCGGCGATCAGAGCGGGGCTGGGGGCCGGGGCCGTCACGCGGGGAGCGCGAACTCGGCTGATACTGCCGCCCGCCGCCGCCACCGCGCCGCGCACCGCGTCGAGGGTGTCGAGGTGGGCTTCAATGTCTATTTCCAGCGTCACCTCGCTGGCCAGCAGCGCGGCGCGGGCAGCCAGCGGCCCCGCCACCGACTGCGGAGTGTCTGAGTCGTCGAGCTGGATATTCAGGCCGCCAAGTGTGCCGCGAAACTTCATGTATCTCACTTTACAGCTTCAGGGGGCGCTGTGCCGCGCCTCCGTGTCGCGTCTCGGCAAGGCAGGTGAGGTCCGAGGGAGCGTGGGCTGCGTCCTGCTGGGCTCCCGGCACAGTTTGCAAGCCCGTTTACACTCACTCCAAAGTGTGCATCTATCCGCAGTGCATCTCGATGGTGTATCATCGGCGCATGCTTCTTTTGGAGGGCACTCTTCGTGCAACTTGATTCCGGCGCGGTCGCTGAAGGCCGCGTTACCCGCGTCACTGACTTCGGGGCGTTCATACAATTCGACAACGGCGAAACTGGGTTGGTTCACATCTCCCAAATTGCCCATTCGTTCGTTCGCAACATCCACGACCATGTCCATGAGGGCGACACCGTGGATGTCAAGGTCTTGGGCCGAGACGAACGCGGCAGACTTGATTTGTCGATCAAGGAACTGCTCGAGGAACCGGAAGAAATTCCGCGCCCCCGCGCCATTGGCCGCCAAAGCCCGCAGTTTGAAGCCAAGCTGCGCTCGTTTATGCGTGACGCCAAAGAGCGCACCACCGCAGGCGGCAAAAAGCCGGCGACGCCCACCAAGCGCAAGAAGTAAGCGCTCTGGTGTAGGTGCCGACAGCAGTGCTGGGCAGCTTTGAAGGCGGCTGAGGAGCAATTGGAGTTCTAGGGTCTGAGCGAAAAGGTGCTCAGACCCTTTCGCTTTGCTCGTTTGGGCCGCTGCCTCCACCTTGCTCTAAACTGGCGGGCATGGACGTTTCAAATGAGGCCCAACCTGCCCTGCGGGGACGCATTGTTTCACTGCTGCTTGTCGACGATCATCCGGTGGTGCGCAAGGGCACCCGCGATCTTTTTGAAGGCCAGAGTGATCTTCAAGTGGTGGGCGAGGCCGACAGCGGCGAAAGTGCTGTGCGGCAGGCCCGCGAACTGCTGCCCGACGTGATTTTGATGGACGTTTCGATGCCCGGCATGAACGGCATCGAGGCCACCAAGCTGATCAAAGCCGAGCGCCCCAGCGTGGGCGTGCTGGTGCTGACCAGTTATGACGACGATGCTTACGTGTTTGCCCTTCTGGAAGCGGGCGCGGCGGGCTACATCCTCAAAAATGCGGGCGAGGAAGAACTGCTCGGCGCGGTGCGGGCAGTGGCGGCGGGTGAAAGTGCTCTGACGCCAGCGGTGGCCCGCAAAGTGCTGACCCGTTTCAGCGCCCAAAGCACCCCGAGTCCGGTGGACGACTCGCTCTCGCCGCGTGAACTCGAAGTGTTGCGAATCGCCGCCTCGGGACGCACCAACAAAGAAATTGCCCGCGACCTCGATATCTCTCCGCGCACCGTCCAAGTTCACCTCGCCAATATCTTTTCCAAGTTGGACGTGGGCAGCCGCACCGAGGCTGTGCTGTACGGCATCAAGCGCGGCTGGATCGACCTGAGTGCAGGGGAGTGATGCTGGGGTTTTCCAGCTTGAGTCAAGGAAAGACCAAAAACTGACTCGGCACTTCGTCCACCAACCAGACGCCGTTTTCGGAGCGGTAAAAGAGGTGTCCTCTGGCGTGCATCAAATCGGAGCGTACCGTCAGAATCATGGCTGGGCCACGCTTCGCGCCCACGCGGCGGGCCGTCTCCACGTCCGGCGAGAGGTGAACGTGGTGGCGCTGCATAGGCCGCAGACCGCTGAACCGAATACTGCTGAGCGCGGCGGCCACCGTGCCGTGATACAGGACGCTTGGCGGCTCGGTGGGCAGCAGCTCTAAATCCACCGGAACGCTGTGGCCCTGATTGGCGCGAATTCGCTCGCCGCGCAGCGAAAAGCGCTGTTTGTCGGACTGGGCCACCACCCGCTCCACTTGCGGGCGGCTGACGCCCAGATGCATCAAGAGCGGCGCTAACGGCACCCAGCCGCCCGCTTCTAAACTCAGGCCCGCTTGGTGCGGCGCGTGCCGGAGCAGATATGAGAGTTGGTGGGAGAGTTGTTTGTCGGTCACTGGACTGTTCATGTTTCCAGTCTTGCCCTCAAGGCGGCGCGGCGCATCGGCCGAACAACGGAGAGAGTTTAAGCTGTTTGGCTGCTAGGCTTACTTCACCGTGATGCTCGCCGCCCTCGCCCAGCTCAGCCAAGCCCAGCACGCCAGCGGATTTTTGCGGGCGCTGACCGCCATCGCCGCCGAGCAGACCAAAGCGCACGGCGCACAGGCGCGGCTGGGCGACTCGCTGAGCGTCATCTGCGCTGAGGGGCGCGGGCTGGGCCTCAGCGACGGCAGCTTGGCCCGCCTCGCCCTGACCACTGGCGCGCCGCAGCGCAGCGCCATGATCTGCGCTTTGCCGCTGCCGTGCGGTTCCGGCGCGGTGCTGGAAGTCATCGGCGGCGCTGAGGCGGCCCTCCTCGAGCTGGAAACCGCGCTGCCGCTGCTGTGCCTCGCTTTTGAGGGCGCACTGGCCAGGGAAGCGCGGCGCGGGCGTGGACGCGTCACCGAGACGCTGGCGCAGCTGAGTACCCGCATCGGCGGCAGCTTGGATTTGGCCGAGGTGCTGACCGCCACGGCCCATAGCGCCGCCCACTCGCTGGGCTTCGAGCGGGCGCTGGTGGGTTTGTTTACCGAGCAGGATGAGAGCGGAGCGCGGGCACGCGAGGTTTTCACCCACGGCTTTGACCAGAGCTTCAGCGGCGACGTGGGGGTGGGGCCGGAGAGCTTCGAGCGCTTGATGGAGCGCGGCGAGGTGATCGTGTATGACCACGAGCGTGACCACGCGACGCCGCTGAGCCGGGGACTGGCCGAGTTCGCGCCGCTCTTGGCCTTGATCGCGCCGCTCAAAGCGCGGGGCAGGGCGCTGGGGATTTTGTACGCCGATGTGCGGGTGCGCCGCCCGCTCAGCGAGGGAGACGACACCTTGCTGCTGGCGCTGGCCGAGCAAGCCAGCCTCGCCATCGACAACGCCCGCCGCTACGCCGACGAAACCCGCAAGCGCCACGTGGCCGAGTCGCTGCGCGAAGTGGGCGCGGCCCTATCGCACAGCCTGCACCTCGCCGATACCCTCGGCAGCGTACTGAGCTACGCCCGTACTTTGTTTGGGGCCGACGCCTGCGCCGTTCACGAGCTGCAACCCGATGGGCGCACGCTGAGCATTCGCAGCGCGGTGGGGCTGAGCAGCGAGTACGTGCTGCGCTCGCGGGCCAAAGTCGGCGCGGGCGTAACCGGGCGGGCCATAGAAAGGGGCCAACTGACTTTTAGCCGCGACGTGAGCGCCGAGAAACAGGGCGGCGGCTCGCGCTACACCCGTCAACTGCTGGCGGCGGGCAAATACCCTTACCGGGGCGTGGTGGGGCTAGCTCTCTCGGCACGCGGGCACGTCTTCGGCGGCCTGACCTTGTATTACAAAGACCCCCTGCCGCTCGACACCGAAGACTTGGCACTCACCGAAGTGTTTGCCGCGCAGGCCGCGCTGGCCATTGAAAACGCCCGCCTCTACGAAGATGAAGTGCGCCGCGAGCGGGAAGGGGCCGTGCTGCTGAGCGTCGCTGCCCGCTTGCAGCCGCCGCTGGCCCGTGACGCCCTGAGTGAAGTGGCCCGCGAGCTCACGGAGGCTTTGGGCGCGGAGCGCGGCCTGCTCATGACCTTAGACGACGCGGGGCGGTTTCACGAGCTGGCCACCGTTAATTTGCCGACCATCCATTTGAGCGCTGCTGTTCAGTCAAACACAACCGTTCTCTCGAGCACTGCTGTCCAATTCAACACAGCTGTTCAATCAAGTGCAGGTATCCAATCAAGTTCAACCGCTCAATTAAGTACAGCCGAGCTGCAAGACGCCGCCGACTCCGAGCCGCTGCACTGGCTGGCCTCGCAACTCGGCAAGGGGCCGCGCCCGCTGACCCGCCGCCACCTGTTTGACGGCGCGTCCAGCGGCCTGCTCGCGCCCGTGCAGCATCAGGGCAGTTTGCTGGGGTTTTTTTACGCCGACCACACCCGCGAAGACCCGCCTAGCGAGCGCCACTTGCATTTGGCCCGCTCACTGACCGATCAGGTGGCCCTCTCGCTGAGCCGGGAGCGGCTGCTCAGCGCTCTGGCCCGCGAGGAAGCCCGCTACCGCTTGCTGGCCCACAGCGCCCACGACCTGATTCTCGCCGCCGACCCCGCCGGACGTGTGACCTACGCCAATCCGGCCAGTCAGCGCCTGCTGGGGCCAGTCGAGGGCCGCGAACTGTGGCCGCTGATGAGCGCCCCCGCTTTTTTGACGGCGTGGCAACTCTGTTTGGCCGAGCCAGAAAGCGGGGGAAGGTGCGAGATCGCCGTCAGCGGCCTGGAGCGCGAGTTGCGCTTGGAGGTGCGCCTGTCTGCCGTGACGGGGGGTGGCGCGGCGGGCGTGCAGGGCATGCTGCTGGTGGCCCGCGACCTTAGCGAACTCCAAACCCTCGCCGCCGAAATCCAGCGGCGCGGCCAGGAACTGGAGGCGGTGTCTGCCCGGCAAGGCGAGTTGCGGCAATTTCTGTCGCTGTTTACCCAGGCGCAGGAAGAAGAACGCCGGCGCATCAGCCGTGAGCTGCACGACGACACCGCGCAGGTGCTGGTGGCGCTGGGCCGCCGAATTGACCGTCTTGGACGTGATTTGACCGGCGAGAGCCGCGAGCGGGCCGCCGACATCCGGGCTGATCTCAACTCGGCCATCGAGAGTGTGCGCCGCTTCGCCCGCAACTTGCGCCCCAGCGTGCTGGACGATCTGGGTTTGCTGCCCGCGCTGGAATGGCTGGTGTCGCAGTCCCGCACCCCCACCCGCTTGGAGGTGCAGGGCGCGGAGAGGCGGCTCAGCGGCTTTGCCGAGCTGACGGTGTACAGGGCAGTCCAAGAAGCGCTGGGCAACGTCGACAAGCACGCGCAGGCCAGCAGCGCCGCCGTCAGGGTGATGTTTCAGGCCGGTGAAGTGGATGTCAGCGTCAGCGACGACGGGCGCGGCTTAGACCGGGCCGAAGCGGAGCGGCAAACCCAGGCGGGTCACATGGGGCTGCTGGGTTTGCGTGAGCGGGTCGCACTTTCCGGCGGCGAACTGAGTGTGGAGAGCAGCGCCGGGCAGGGCACGCAGGTGCGCTTCGCGTTGCCGGGGTGACGTTTAGCCCCTTTCTGAGGGCGGCTCAGCCGCTAAACTTAAAGGATGAAGACCGCTGCTCCCCGTCTGATCGCCTCGCTGGTAGCGGGCCTTGCCACTGCCCTGATTCTCTACGGCGTCTTTTTGTCGGATGGACGGCCCTTTCCCTACCACAACCGCGTCCCCGACGCCGAGCTGGCCTTCAAGATGATCCCGCTGGAACTGCTGATCGGCCTACTCATCGGCTGGCTGGTGTATGGGTTGTTTGGCCGCCGCCAAGCCGCTGCGCCGCGCCGCGACATTCAGGAGCGGATGGTCTACCGTTTTGCTCACCGCCGGGGCGGAGCATTCACCCTGCCCGAGCTGGAAACCCAGTCGCCGCTCAGCGCTGAGCAGGCCCGTCAGGTGGTGGAAAAGCTCTTGGAGGCGGGCCGCCTGAGCCGCGAGGGCGAGACGTACCGTCTCAGCTAAACCGATATGAGCGCTCCCGACGCCCTGTTTGATTTGGCGATCAACCGCGCCGCCAATACCCTGCGTGGCCTGTCCACCGCTGGACGGGAATCGGCGCTTGGCGAGTGGCACGTCCGCACCCGTTTTGCCCGCCGCGTGCCGCTCAGTGAAGTGCGGCGCTGCCTAGAGACCCGGCCTGCTGGTGTGTGGCACTGGCAAGGCGGGCCGGAAGGCGGCTGGGAAGCGGGGAAGGGGGCGTTTCCTTAAGCTCCGTTGCCCTCCTCGGTCAGCTCGCGCAGCCGGGCGATCAAAGGCCGCAGCATCTCGCGCTTGAGTTTGAGCGCCGTGCGGTTGACCACCAATCGGGCGCTGGAGCGCATCACCACGTCGCGCTCCTCTAGGTTGTTGGCGGCTAAGGTGCTGCCGGTCTGCACCAAGTCCACCACCGCGTCAGCCAGTCCGGTGAGGCAGGCCAGCTCGATATTGCCGCTGAGCTTGATGACCTCGGCGCTCAGCCCCCGCTGCGCCAGATACTCGCGGGTCAGGCGCGGGTACTTGCTGGCGACCCGGCCAAGCGGCCCCGCCGCGCCCACCTCGCGGATGAGGCTCAGGCGGCAGGCGCTGAACTTCAGGTCCACCGGCTCGTAGACGCTGCGTCCGCTCTCGGCCAGCACGTCTTTGCCGACCACACCCGCGTCGGCCACGCCCAGATCCACGTACACCGGCACGTCCTGATTTCGCAGCTCCAGAACCTGCACGCCGTTCATATCAAAGCGCAGGGCGCGGCTTTTTTGTGGCAGATACAGTGGCAAGCCTGCCCGCGAGAGCAGGTCTATGGCCTCTTCAAAAATGCGACCTTTGGGCAGGGCCAGTGTCAAACCTGCCGCGCTGAACTCGGGAGCCGGATTCACGCCTTCACCTCAATCAGTTGCTCGCCGCGCACCATCCGCACGATGCCCCGCGCCGCCGCGTAGCGTTGCCAGTCGGCTGGGTCGTTTGTCCAGGCCCGCTCCGCCACCAAGCCCAGCGTTTGGGCGTAGTTCACTCCGGCTTCGTCGAGTGCCAGCACCGCTTCGCGCTCGGGGGGGAGGTGGCGGGCGGCCACTTCGGTGAGGCGCTCGAGGCCCACCGCGAAGCCCGCGCCGGGGAGCGTCTCACCGCGCCCGCCGTAGCGCCCGCCGCCCAAGACCGGCTGCGCGTGGCCCGCCACGTAAGCCCGGAAAGTGTAGCCGCTGTAATAGCCGTAGCGGCGGCTCATGCCCAGGTCAAACAGCAACCGCTCCGGCCCGAAAGCGGCGGCGATGGCCAAGAGATCATCAAGCGCTTGCCGTGCCCGCTCACCCAGAGGCAGGGCGCTGGCTTCACTCAGCACGTCCGGGCCGCCGTACAAGTCCATCACCCGGTAAAGCAGGTGGCCCAGCTCGGCGGGCAAGGCGTGGGCGCTCAGGCCCGCCGCCAGATCAGGGCCGCTTTTTCTATCCATCGCGTCGTGGAGAGTGTCGCGGGCCGCGCCGGTGATGCCCGCGTCTTCCAGGAGGCCGTCCACGAAGCCGGGGTGGCCGACTTCCAAGTGGGCGGCGACCCCCACCGCCGAGAGGGCCGACAGCGCCACTTCCAGCAGTTCAGCGTCGGCCTGTGGGCTGCGGACGCCCAGCAGTTCCACCCCAACTTGGGTAAATTCGCGCAGGTGGCCGAGTTCGCTGGTCTGACCGCGCAGCCACAGCCGCCCAGCGTATTGCAGCCGCAGCGGAAAAGGGCCAGCCGGAAAGCGTCTGTGGGCGAGCTGAGTAATGGCAGTGGTAAATTCGCTGCGCAGCGCCAGCACCGAGCCGCCTACATCAATCAGTTTGAAGGCGGTGGCGTCTTGCGGGTGGTCGTGGTTTTGAAATTCCAGCGTGGGCACGTCCACGCCCCGGTAGCCGTGCTGGGCAAAGTGGGCTGAAAGTTTGGAGCGCAGGTATTCGCGCCAGGCCCATTCGGGCGGCAACACGTCGCGGGTGCCTTCGGGAAGGGTCATGGGGTGTGGGTGGGGGAGAAGGAAAAAAGGAGAGCAAGCATCGCCGGGCATGATAGCGCCGCCCCGAGTGTGCTGGCCTGAGAGCCCCGCCTTCTCACGCGGGCTGCCTTATACTCCGGGCCTATGCCGCGCCTCCGTTTCGCCTTGCTGCTCATTCTTCCGGCGGCGCTCCTCAGTTGCGCCCGCGAAAGCGATCAGTTTAAGCCGCACATCATCATCACCAGTCCTGAAGGCGGCGCGGTCAGCGCCAACAAAAGCTTTACCCTGAAAGGCTACGTCCTCGACGACAAAGCGGTGGCGCTGCTCAAGGTGCAAGGCGAGAAAGTGCCGATCAAGGCCGGCAGCAAAATTGCGCCGTTCAGCTATCAGACCAGTATCAAGGGTGACACCACCACCCTGAGCTTGCTGGCCCTCGACAGCTCCGGCAACAAAACCACTTTGGAGTTGCCGCTGCGGGTAGACAACACCCCGCCGGTCATTCGCGTGACCAAGTTCGAGCGTGACAACAAAATCATCCGGGTCAGCGGCGTCGTCACCGACAACACCAGCGTGGCCCAAGTCTCGGTGGACGGCAGCGTACTCAATATTACGCCGGGCAATAGCACCGAGTTTTATGCTGAAACGACAGGAACTTATGCGGACATTGAGGCCAAAGACGGCGCGGGCAACGTTGCTCAACTGCGGGCCAGGTAAGAGCGGCGCGAAGTGAGCTTGCCGCCTCGAGCCCGTCCAGCGCGGCAACATCTCTCTGAGCAGCAACCCACTGAACAGCAGCCGACCAGAACACCACGCTCCAAACCCAGCCTCGCTGAGCAAGCGCCGCCGCCTGCCGAGTTGCCGGAAGTGGCTCGCCGTCTGGCAAAGCGCTATCTGCCCACGCCGCCCACGCCCCGCAGGGCGGCTGAGCCCCTTGACGGCCTGATCAGCACCATTTTGTCTCAGCAAAACACCGCGCCGATCACGCGGCGGCAGTTCGGAGGACTCAAGGCGGCGTATCCGAGCTGGGAGATGGCACTGGCCGACGGCCCCGACGGCATTGAAACGGTGCTGAAGGCGGCGGGCGGGGGCCTATCGCGCATCAAGGCCAACTACATCTGGAATGTGCTTGACCAACTCGAAACCACACGTGGCGAACTCAGCCTCAAAGACACCCGCCAGATGAACGACGCCGAGGTTCGCACGCTCCTAGAAAGCTTGCCCGGCGTGGGCATGAAAACCGCTTCATGTGTTTTGCTGTTCGATCTGGCGCGGCCCGCCATGCCGGTGGACACCCACATTTTGCGGATTACCCGCCGCTTGGAGTGGCTGCCCGCCCAGTGGAACGCGGTGAAAGTCGAGCGTTGGTATGACGAAGTCTTGCCCGCGACTTGGGCTGAGCGCTACACCTTTCATGTCTCGGCCATCCGGCACGGGCGTGAAACCTGCAAAGCCCAGCGGCCCAAGTGCGGCGAGTGCGTCTTGCAAGAGCTTTGCCCGTCGGCGGGGGTGTTTTTGAAGTGAAGCGTAGGGCTGCTTTTGGTTACTTGCGCCGCCAGAATGTTCCCAAGCGCTGTAAAGCTGACGGTGGTTCAGCAGCGTTCGGCTTTTCAGCGCCCGTTTCAGGTGCCGACCTGAGTTCGCCTGCCATCACCGCGCTCAGCAGCAGCTTGTCGAGTTTGCCCAGCGGTGACTTATCCGGCGGCGGCTCATTTGGTGGCAAGTCATGACCTGTGGGTAGAGAACCCGAACTTGGACTGACTTCAATCCGCAGGGCACCTGCAAAGTTCAGGAGTTTATTGAAAGCAGGTTGACCTCGCTCACTGCCCACGTCCGCGCTGATGATTTGATGGGCGCTGAGTTCTATTTCTCCGAGCCAGCGGGAAGGAGAGGGATGAACGCTGAGATCAGAAAGTTTTACCCGGTAACTCCGGCGGCTCACCGAAAACAGTTGCAAGACATCGGCCAACGGCATATCCGCCGAAGAAGTCAAAAACGCGGTGCGGTGGGCGTCCGGCGGTAGGTCTTGCACCGAATCCAACTCCGCTGAGCTGTCAAAGGTGGTGCCGGAGAGGACGGCGGGGGCGCTACGCTCGTCGCCCTGCGCTGCCAGCGCCATCAGCAGGTTCTCGCCGCTGCCCGACAAACTGCGCCGCCGGATGGGAGCCGCGCTCCGGCTGACGCTAAACTGCCCGCCCTGCTGCTGAAAGAGGGTACGCAGGGCCTTGAGGCCCACGTAAGCGCCGATAGGTCGGCTGGGCCGGAACATGCAGTCGGCGGGCTGACCCTGATCGAACACCACGCTGAACTCGCCCGCCAAGGTCGTGAGCTGCCACACCAGCGTCTCTTGGCGGCGGCACAAATACAAAAACAAATCTTCCAAGATGTCGTAGGTCAGTTGCCCTTCGATGAAAGCAATTTGCCGCTGGTCGGTAGCGGGCGGCAGCGCTGCTCTCAGTCCGCTCCGGTTATCCCGTTGCTGATCCATTCCCGTCTCCTGTGGCCTGCTTGCTGCTGACTGGTCGGCCCGCGTGCTTGGGCGGCCTGCTGTGCATTGTGGCACTTGCTTGCCCCCGAGTGGAGAGGAAAAAGCCGCAAAACCAAGCCGGGTGGTGGGGATGGTGATAAGGGAGCGGCTTCAGCCAGATGCGGGTATGAGAGAATGGAGGTGTGAGCATTGTCATTCTTGATTTCGGCAGCCAGTACACCCGCCTGATCGCCCGGCGCTTCCGTGAACTCGGCACCTACAGCGTTATTTTGCCCGGGAACGCTTCGCTAGAGCGTATCCAACAAGAAAATCCTGCCGGCTTGGTGCTCTCGGGTGGCCCCAGCAGCGTCTACGACGAAGCCGCCCCGCGCCCCGCCGAAGGCGTGCTTGACCTTGATATTCCCATTTTGGGCGTCTGTTACGGCATGCAGTACCTTGCCCACCAAGTCGGCGGCGAAGTCAAGCGGGCAGGCAAGCGCGAGTACGGCAAGGCCGATCTGACGCGCTACGGCGGGCAACTCTTCGAGGGTATTCAGGGCGAGTTCGTGGCGTGGATGAGCCACTCCGACAGCGTGACCCAGTTGCCGCAGGGCTACGAAGTGGTGGCCGAAACAGAGGACACGCCCGTCACCGCCATCGAGAACAGCGTGACCCGGCGCTACGGCGTGCAGTTTCACCCGGAAGTGGTGCATACCCCCAAAGGTGGGCAACTCCTCGCCAACTTCTTGACCATCTGCGGCGCGGCCCGCGACTGGACGGCCCAGCACATCGTCGAAGACCTGATCGCCGGAGTGCAGGCTCAAGTCGGAGACGGGCGGGTGCTGCTCGCCATTTCCGGCGGGGTGGACAGCTCTACGCTGGGTCTGCTGCTGGCCCGCGCCATCGGCGATAAGTTGACGGCTGTCTTTATCGATCACGGCCTCCTGCGCCTCGGCGAGCGCGAACAGGTGGAAGCTGCCCTGACGCCGCTGGGGGTGCATCTGGTGACGGTAGACGCCACAAAGGAATTTCTGGGCGCTCTGGCAGGCGTGTCTGATCCCGAACAAAAGCGCAAGATCATCGGCCGCGAGTTTATTCGGGCGTTTGAACGTGAGGCCCGCGAGTACGGCCCGTTTGATTTTCTGGCGCAGGGCACCCTCTACCCGGACGTGATCGAGTCGGCGGGTGGGCTGAGCAGCGACAAATCCGGTGCGGCCAACATCAAGAGCCACCACAACGTCGGCGGTCTGCCGGACGATCTGGCCTTCAAGCTTGTCGAGCCGTTCCGCACCTTATTTAAAGACGAAGTGCGCGAGATTGCCGCCCTGCTGGGCCTGCCCGACCCCGTGCGGATGCGCCATCCCTTTCCCGGCCCCGGCCTCGGCATTCGCATTCTGGGCGAAGTGACCCCCGAGAAGTTGGACATTCTCAAGCGGGTGGACGACATCTTCATTTCGGGCTTGCGCGAATTTGGCCTCTACGACACCTGCTCGCAGGCGCTGGCGGTGCTAACGCCTATTCAGAGCGTAGGCGTGATGGGCGACGAGCGGACTTACAGCTACACCGTCGCTCTGCGGGCCGTGACCACTGGTGACTTTATGACCGCCGAGTGGGCGCGGCTGCCGTATGACTTTCTCGGCACCATGAGTAGCCGTATCGTCAATCAGGTGCATGAGGTGAACCGTGTGGTCTACGACATCACTGGCAAGCCGCCTGCGACGATTGAGTGGGAGTGAGTAGAAATGGAGTTGGTGCCACTTTGTTTCATTGCATTCATCTGGGACGAAGCGCCGTTATCTCTTGCACCCTTGCCAGACCACCTGATTGACGTACATGCTCAGCACCGAGTCGCCGTGCTCCTCACGCTGATTTCCGTGGCTTTTCAGCCTTGACGGTACTACCCGCTTGAGGCATTCACGCCTTTGATGTGTTTCTACGCCCCCCACTGCCGCTTTGACCCTCGCCTTTGACCCGCTGGGCGTGATAAAACTCCTCTATGGAAAGCGTCGTTGCCCTCTTTAGTGAACCTGCACAGGCCAAGTCAGCTCTGCAAACCTTGGAAGCACGCGGCTTTAACCGCGACAACTTGGGTTTCAGCATCAATGATCCGGTGGCTGAAAACGATATTGCCCAAGACACCGGCATTTCGCCGGAGCAGGGCGCTCCTGCGGGCGTCAGCGGCGTGCTTCGTGGCATGGGCATAGGCATCTTGGCGGGTCTGGCCATCGCCTTGCCGGTCTGGTTTCTCATCTGGGTGTTTCCCGAGACCCGAATCTATTCGATGGGCGGCGCATATACGGCGTTGTTCGGAGTACTGGGCGGCGGCGGCATGGGCGGCATCTTCGGAGCGCTGGCCGGAACCGATCACGGCGATTACGTCAAGTTGCTGCGGCAATTCGGCATCCCTGCCGCCGACGCTGAGGCCTATGACGCGGGCATCCGTTCCGGTCACGTGCTGGTGGTGGCCCGCAGCGAGCGCGGCAGCAAGTCAGACGAAGCTCTGAACATCCTCAAGCGCAGCGGCGCGGTGGATTTGTCGCAGGTGCGCGGCAGCGGCGCTCTGGCCAGTCAACGCGGCACACACTAAGCAAGTTCTTTTTACAAGTGGCCACCTCAGAAACGAGGTGGCCTTTTTTCGTTGCTTCCCGCATATAGCGCGTATGAGCTGGCGTGACTCGTTTCTAACTTCTCGAAAAGGTAAGCCTGAGTTTAAGTAGAAGCGCTGATGCGGCTCACGGGCTGTACTTGTCGGGCCTATCAGAGTGTCGCCGCTCGGCACCTGACTGGCCGTAAAGGCCGCCACGACACAAATGGGGCCGCACGCACAATCGCGGGGCACAACTAAAGCGCCGTACAAAGGCTCGAGTTTCTGAGCACAGACTTGTGATTATACTGCTCTTCAACATGATAACCGATACCCCCGAGCTCGCGCTGCCGAGAGGCTGGCGCACTTTCCTTACACTGTGGGCGTCGCAGTCGCTCAGTTTATTGGCCACCAATGTCGCTTGGTTTGCCATCACTATCTATTTCACCACCGTGGTTTACGCTGCCGACTCGCAGCGCCCGCAGCTCGCGCTGATGGTCGGGGCGCTGGGCCTCCTCACTTCTGGGCCGCAAATCATCTTGGCTCCCCTTGCCGGTTCTATCACCGACCGCTACAGCCGGCGCAGCATCATGCTGATTTGTGACTCAGTCAGCGCTTTGGTGGCCTTGATGGTCACGCTGGTGGTTTGGAGCGGTTCGCTGAATGTGCCGCTGCTGCTGCTGGGCGTGCTGCTGGGGCGGGTCGCGGCAGTGTTTCACGAAAGCGCGTTTGAAGCCAGCTACGCCATGCTGCTGCCCGAAGCGCAACTGGCCCGCGCCAACGGCCTGATGCAGACCAGCTACAGCGCCGGGGCCATTCTCGCGCCCGCGCTGGCGGCGCTGATTATCGCGTTTCCGCAACATCTCAGCGGCGGCTTGTGGGGACTGGGCAACGGCACCGGACTGGTGATGGTGCTGGACACTCTCAGCTTCGTGGTGGCCGCTCTCGTTCTTTTCTGGCTCCGCATTCCCAGTCCGCAGGAGCGCCCCGCTCCCGGCGCAAAAACTGATTTCCGGGCGGATTTCAAGCTGGGCTGGCACTACATCAGCCGCCGCCGCCCGATGCTGCTGCTGGTGCTGCTGGTGGGCGTGACCAACTTCGCTTTGGCAGGTGTCAATCTTTACGAAACCTTGCTGGCCCGCTTTAACCTTGACGCCGACTTTGTCCAGCGCGGGCTGAGCTTCGAATCGGGGTACGCCATCATGACCACCGTGACCGGCGTGGGTACGCTGCTCGGCGGCCTGATCATCAGCAGTTGGGGCGGCCTCAAGCGCAACCGCATTTTTGGTCTGCTGATTCCGCTGCTGGTTCAGTCACTGGCCGTTTTAACGATGGGCTTATCGCGCTCACTGCCGCTGACCTGCGCGGCGCTGCTGATCTTTGGGCTGTCCTATCCGCTGGGCGGAGCGCACTCGGCGGCCATTTGGATGTCGCAGGTGCCGCGTGAGTTGCAGGGGCGGGTCTTCAGCGTGCGGCGGGTGGTGGGGCAGTCGTCCATTCCGCTGGGGATGGTCGTGTTTAGCGTTTTGTCGGCCCGCTTCGTGCCGGGGCCGGTGGTGGCGGTTTTCGGCGTGGTGGCGGTGCTGGCCATCGTGTCTGCGCTGCTCGGCAAGCAGGTGCGGCGCGTGGAAGACAAAACTTACCTCGACGAATTGGCGGCGCAGGCCAGCTAAACGCTTGACCTGACCGCCGCTGGCCCTTAAACTACCCCTTGCCTGTTTGAGTGCGTGATTGCAGCAACGGGAACCGGGCGGTTAGCTCAGTGGTAGAGCTTTCGCTTTACACGCGACGGGTCGGGGGTTCAAGTCCCTCACCGCCCACCACAAGGAAACACCCGCCTAGCGCGGGTTTTTTCGTTTCTAGCCATTGATGAAAACAAGCTCAAAATGGCCTCTGTGCGTAATACGTGCGTAACCGGAGATTTATCCGAGCATGTCACTCGGGTGCAGCGCTTGAACACCCTGAAGCTGCAACTCAAGCTCCTTGCCCTCAGAGCTTTGCTGGAGGTGGAGCGCCAAGCCATCGCGCTGGCACAAACCGGCATCAAATTGGTCGGTCCGGCCAAGAAAGCGCAGGCCAAAGAGCACATCGTCACCAAATACGCCCAGGCCACCGCAGCATTTTCAGCACCTCAGATTCGTTGTAAGAAAGAAGCAAAGTCCGTCCGTTTACCCTGATGCATGAAACGCCCCCACCGGTTGATTATTCCTGCGGCCCTCAGTCTCCTCGTTGCCCTAAGTGCCGCACAAGCGGTGAGCGTCAGTATTGCTACGGTCAGTCCACTGACTGGAGACCAGAGCCCCACCGGAATTGACCTCAGGAGAGGCGTCGAACTCGCCGTGAACGCACGTATAGCCGAACTGAAAACAGCGGGCATTGACCTCACTCTCATTCCCTTCGACGACCAAGCCTCTGCGACCAGAGGCGAACAGATTGCCAAGACGATTCTCGCCACCAAGAGCATCCTCGGTGTGGTCGGTGCCAACAACTCCAGCGTCACCAACGTTCTCGGCGAAGCATTTGCTGCCGAGAAGCTTGCTTTCATATCCCCCAACAGCACCAACGACGCGCTCAGTACACACAACTGGTCGAATTTCAATCGGGTCGTTTCTCCCAACGCTGCTCAAGTTGTCGCCGCTGCCAATTATATTGCCGAAACGCTCCGCTCCACTTCGGTGTATGTGGTGTCAGACAACACTGCCTATGGGAACGGCCTTACCCGAGGACTCATTGAGGGTCTGAAAGCCGCCAAAATTCCTGTCGCGGGTTACGTTGGGGTATCGACGCCTGCTCAAATTGCCAGCGTCATCAAAAAGATCAAAGCCAGTGGTACTCCCCTGGTTTATTTCGGCGGCACGGATGATGTTGGCGGGCAATTCGTCAGAGATCTCAGGGCGGCGGGTGTGACCGCGCAGTTCATGGGTGGTGACGGGCTCGATTCTCCGAGCTTCATTCAACGTGCGGGGAGAGGAACTGTGGGCGTGCTTTACACCAGTGTAAACGGCCCGGTGAATACATTCTCGAATTATCTCGATTTCACTGGGAAGTTCCGTGCTGCTTACAAGACTGAACCGAGCGGCGTGGCTGTGTACGCCTATGATGCGGCAAATGTGATGATATCCGCCCTAAAAAGCAGTATCACCGGCGCGACTTTACCGAGCCGAGCGGTGGTAAGTGCAGCGGTGCGTAAGATTGATCTGCCCGCCTGCTTTGCAAGCGACAAAGCTGATTGCCTAACCATTACCGGCGCTCTGGCATTCACTTCTTCTGGAGAGCGCGTGCGTTCGCGGTTGCTGATTATGAAGTACGACGAGATGTACCAGGCCAAGATGATCAAAATCCAGACGGTAAATGCCGCTGACTTGAAGTAATACTCCGGTAGCGCCGCAGCTACGTAGGAAGACAATTCAGACTCGAGACGGTCCTTCCGGGTGATTCCTGCCTGTCTCCTGAGTCGCGGCTGGTGGCACTGAATCTGAAGCAGAATGCCAAGCAGACCTCCTGAATTAAACAAATACCAAACCCCCGCCCTGACCTAAGCTGGGAGCGGGGGCTTTTTGGTCGCTTGACCTCAGCGCTGTGTGAGTGGAAAGCCCGCCTGTTTCCAGGCGTTGAAGCCGCCTTGTAACTCGCGAACGTTCGAGTAGCCCAGTTTATTCAGGGTGGCGTGGGCAATAGCGCTCATGCTCCCAGAACGGCAGTACAGGACGATCTGGGCCGCATGATCGCGCGGCAACTGAGCGCTGTCCTTGATTGCGTCGAAGGGAATGAAGGCGTCAGTCTCCGGAATTGCCCCCTCAAACGGCACATGCACATTGATCAAGGTAAACGACTTGTGCTTGAGCGCAGTCGCCAGTTCCTGAGGCGTAAGCAGAGCGGGGGCCGCGCTGGCCGATCCCAGGGCCATAATAAGCAGAATAGGAAGAAGACGCATAAGGCAGTTTAAAACCCGGCAGTCCAGATGACTGCATGGTGTGTGCCAGAGCGAAAAATTTTATATTGACGGCTCAGACAAGTTTGCCTCGACATGGTAGGCCTCTTCTTCACCCTCGGCGATCCACAGGTTGTCCGGGCTGCGTTCCCAGACCAGCATCTGTTCGGCGTGTGCAGCGTAGGCGGTGATCTCGTAGAAACCGAGGTCTTTCAGGATCTTGTCGGCGATCGTGTCAATGAGCTGGGCGCGGAGCACAGACCGAGGACAAGACAAACAAAAAGTGCTGACTTGGCTGATGCTGGAGGCGTTTTTGTTGTTTCAGGTCAGCGCTCAGTGCAACTTCGGAGTGAAGTTCTGGAGTGAGCGCCGCCGTTTGACCGTGTACATGCGCTCATCTGCCAAGGCGAGCAATCCCTCTCCCGTCGCCTCGCTGCTGTAAGCCGTTCCCACGCTGGCTCCCCGAAGCGCCCCCACCTGACGTGCGGCCAGTACCGCCGTGTCTACTGCGTCAAGGAGGGTTTCCTCGTCTGCGTTACTCAGCACCACGAACTCGTCGCCGCCCAGCCGGTAGACCTCGCCCGCATCGCCTAGGGTCACTTTAAGGGTTTGGGCAAACACCTGAAGAAGCTTGTCACCCTGGGCGTGCCCCTCCTGGTCATTGAGCGCTTTGAGTCCGTCCAAGTCCAGCCCCGCCAGCAGGAAGGTCGCTGCGCCTGCCTGTCGCCGGAGCAGGTCTTCTTCATACGCTCGGCGGTTGAGCGACCCGGTGAGCGCGTCATGGCGGGCTTCCTGGCGACTCAGCTCAACTTCGAGCCTCTGGTTCAGGGTGCCGCGCACACTGCGCCCCGCCGCTTCAAGCAGGGCACGGTCACTGCCGCGCCAGCAGGCCACCAGGTTGGTTCGTAGCCGCACGGCCATCAAAAGTGAGGTGACACCACTCCGCGTGCCGAGCGGCAACCAGGCGACTTGCTGAACGCCACCTTCCACGCCAGTCGTCAAAGCATCTGGATGACTTGGGTAGTCATTCAGATAGAGCGGTTGGCCGAGCGTTTTCAAAGACCAGGTGACTGAATTGGGCCAGTCAGGTCGTTGGGCGGGAAGATCAGTGGTTGTCTGGGCAAGTCGGGGATTGAGGTGCGCGGCCTCTACTCGCAGGCCTTCCTCCTCAAAGATCAGCAAGCCGATGTAGTCGGCGCTGAGTGCTTCGGCTAGCAGGGCGGATGAACTCAGCGTCATCTCTTCCGGGGTCAGATCCAAGTCCATCAGTGCAGCGATCCCCTCCAGTACCCGGGCGTGATCCAGACCCCGCTGGAGGTCAGCGTTGCGGTGGGCTTGGGCGTTCAACTCACGGCTCAGCTCCAAGTTGCGTGCACGCAGCTCCAGCTCGCCGACCACCAGCGCCGCCAGGTCTTGTAGGGACTGAAGGTCGTCAGCATTCAGTGGGTGGGGCTGATGGTCGGTGACGCAGAGCGTGCCGATGCGGTGGCCTGCCGGGGTGGTCAGGGGAGCGCCCGCGTACATGTGAATGTGCGGCTCGCCCGTGACCATCGGGTTATAGATGAAGCGCGGATCGGTGTGGGCGTTCTCGATCACCATCGGCTCCGATCCTAAGATCGTCCAGGCGCACACGGAGTCCCGGCGCAGCGCGGTGGTGTCGCCCGGACCGCTGGTGGCCTTGCTCCACTGGCGGTGCTGATCCACGAAGTTGATGAAAGCCACTGGGGCGTTGAGCAGGCGGGCGGCCAGCCGGGTGATGCGGTCAAACGCTTCTTCCGGAGGCGTGTCGAGAACCTCGTAGCGGGCCAGATCGAGCAGCCGGGCATACTCGTCGGGTGGAAGTGGTGCAGCGGTCATGAGCTGCACTGTACTCGTTCGTATTCTTCTGAGATCTGACAACTGGATATCTGTGAAGGTGAGGGGCTTTTATGAGCCGTCCTCAGCGAGGTCAGCTGTAGCGTATCCAATATCTGGCGTGAGCCGCTGCACCTGCTTCGGGTGGGTTTACGCCGATGTGCTAAGCCTCTTCTTCGCTCTCAGCAATCCACAAGTCGTCCGGGCTGCGCTCTCAGATTAGTATCTGTCCGGCGTGCGCGGCGCAGACGGTGAATGGCTGTGTGGTTTGTGTTTGCCTGAAGACCTCCCCCTGCACTTCTGAAGAAAGTAACGCTGGGCAGCCCGACCTGGCCCATGATCTTGTCCAGCTTGTGGGCACTTCCAACGCGGGCCACTGAGTATCATGATCGGGTGCAGCAGGTATTTGAAATCGGCGAAGAGGTGCAGTGAAGCCGCCTTTCGCGTGGATGTTGCTGGCGCTGCTCTTCGTCTTCGTGCTGGCGCTGGCTGCTCTGTCAGTGGAAGCGGCCTTAGACGGGGACAGCGGCACGGCCACGCAAGGGGGCAGCGCGGTGCTTGTCCTGTTGGGTTTATCCTGGACGGTCTTCCAGACGATGAGACGGCGGAGGTGAGCGTTGAGCAGCTTGACCCCATGACCGGCAGCGCTTCTCACTGCTCTGAAAGACCCGTGGAATGAACCCCCTAGAGAGGACCAACGGCCAAGCCACTTCGCCCCGACCAGCCGTTAGGCTGATCACAGCGCGAAGGAGCATTCATGCCAGGACG